>DGIN01000081.1:0-6862 GCA_002387325.1 Bacteroidales bacterium UBA4621
CAGGTTGTCGGGGCAATTACGATCCATACCTACCACGCCCACCAACGCCCCAAGTCCCGCCTCATGGAGACAATCGGCAAGAATACAGGACGAGTCGCCGTGAACGGTAGCAAAAACGACCGAGCGCATCGTACCGAAACGGATCATGTCCTGCACAAAAGCACGATACACCTCACGGGCATAGCCGGCATCGGCAAAACGTGCTTCCTCAGGAAAAGTATAGGTATTGAGCCAAGGCAGCAACTCCAAATCCATCGCCAGCCCCATATTGCGGTACTGCGGGGCATGAACATGCATATCGTTCATAGCGGGGATGAGCAGGCTATCACCGAAATCAGCAACAGAAGCCCCCGCATACTGTTCCGGAAGGGAGGTATAAACACCCTCAACACAGCCCCCGTCATTCACCACAACATAGCCGTGGTTGACGGTCTCAAAGGCTTGCGGCGTAGGGGTATAAAGGATATTTGCCTTGTAGATCTGCATATTCAGCCTTTCTTTTCGGATTTCTTCTTGCCATAGAAAGGTACCAGCACAAAATAGTTGATGATACCGGCAAGGACAATGGCGACAATACCCGACAATTCTTCGGACACCCCTATATATATAAGGAGATGTAGGAAGCCGAGTTGGATAAAATAGTTGACCAACCGTCCCAAGAGAAAGCCGCCTGCATTCTTGATATTAGGACGTGTACGGAAGGTATAGAAACTAGTCAGCAAATAATTGCTAATCATCTCAATACCGAAGCCCAATGTAAAAGCGAGCGTTACTTTGACACTCATCTCGGGACAGAAACGCTCAAAGAGCATCAGACATCCGTAATAGATACCATACTGCAGTACCGTTCCGAATGCGCCCACGCACACGAAACGAACTGCAGAACGATATTTCTCCGGCAAACGCCGCGTGAGAGTTTTCAATGCAATGCCCCCAATAATTCCTCCATAGCGGCTTGCAAGCCCTCTGCATTGCGGCCTCCGGCAGTAGCCATCCATGCTTGTCCGCCGCCACCGCCTTGTATATGCTTGGCAGCCGACTTAATCATCTGACCGGCATGGAGACCTGCGTCCACAAGCGGTTGGGAGAGGAAGACGGAAATCATAGGTTTGCCTTCCCACTCGGTGGCACCAATGACAGCAAAGCGCACGTCGGTGAACTTACCGCGCAGAAGCGGCAGCACACCGCGAATCATATCGGGTTGCACATTGCCCTGTATGCGCACCAGTTTGATACCGTTGCAATCTTCCGCACGTGCTATCAACTTATCGCGATACTGCTCCAATTTCTCCGTCATAAAGTTCTCAATCTCCTTCTTGAGTCCCACATTCTCGCTGATGGCTTTCTGTACGGCACCTGCCAGATCGGGCGCATTATTGAGCAGCCCGCGCAGGTTAGCCAGCATATCCTGCTGTGCGAAATAGAGTTCGTCCACCTTGGCGGCAGTAACCGCTTCGATACGGCGCACACCGGCAGCAACACTCGTTTCCATCAATATGCGCACGGAGCCGATACGACCTGTGGACGACACGTGGCAGCCACCGCACAACTCGATAGACGGACCGTATTTGATAACACGCACATCATCGCCATATTTTTCGCCGAACAATGCCATAGCACCCATCTCACGCGCTTTGGCGATAGGGGTATGGCGGCTCTCTTCGAGGGCATAGTCCATACGGATGAATTGGTTAGCCAAACGCTCCACCTCACGCAGTTCTTCGGGCGTAACCTTCTGATAGTGGGAGAAGTCGAAGCGGAGCGAGTCGGGCGTAACGAGACTACCCTTCTGCTCAACATGCTGTCCGAGAACGGTACGGAGGGCATAGTGGAGGATATGGGTGCAAGTATGGTTGCAAGCGATAGCCTGACGTCGGTCGGCATCCACTTTGGCTACCAGCGGTTGCTCGATGGCATCGGGCAACTCGGTGCAAATATGTACTGCCAGATTGTTCTCGCGCTTGGTATCAAGGATACGTGCCGTACCGAGCGACCCCGTATCGCCTACCTGCCCGCCCATCTCGGCATAGAACGGGGTCTTGGCAAGCACCACCTGATAAAACTCTTTGCCTTTCTGACTTACCTTGCGGTAGCGCAGTACTTGGGTTTCGACCTCCAGTGTATCGTAGCCGACGAACTCGGTGTCGCCCTCACGGAGGACAACCCAGTCGCCGAGGTCTTGTTTGTTGGCAGAGCGTCCCATCTCTTTCTGGTGCTCCAACGCCTTATTATACTCCTCCTCGTTGGTTGTAAAGCCATTCTCACGGAGAATCAACTCGGTGAGGTCGAGCGGGAAACCGTAGGTATCTTTAAGGGTGAAGACATCAACACCCGAAATCTCTTTGCCTTTGGCTTCGCGCATCAGTTTGTCGAGCAGGGAGATACCCTTGTCGAGGGTGCGGAGGAACGCCTCCTCCTCACTCTTGATAACGGGGATAATCTGCTGCTCCTGCTTGCGCAGTTCGGGGTAGGCATCGCCCATATCCTCGATGAGTTGCGGCACCAGACGGTACATAAACGCCTCGCGCTGACCGAGGAACGTATAGCCGTAGCGTACGGCACGACGCAGGATACGGCGGATGACGTAGCCCGCTTTCTCGTTGGAGGGCAACTGACCATCGGTGATAGCAAAGGCGATAGTACGTATATGGTCGGCAATGACGCGCATAGCGATGTCGGTTTTCTCGTCTTTGCCGTACTCGCAACCGCATATCTCACCTATCTTATGAAGCATTGGCTGGAAGACATCGGTGTCGTAGTTGGACTGCTTGCCCTGCAAAGTGCGCACAAGGCGCTCAAAGCCCATACCGGTATCAATGACCTTGTTGGGTAGTCCCTCGAGAGAGCCGTCCGCCTTGCGGTTGTACTGCATAAAGACAAGGTTCCAAATCTCGATGACCTGCGGGTGGTCTTTGTTGACCAGTTCACGCCCGGGCACAGCGGCTTTCTCCTCCTCGGAGCGGCTGTCCACGTGAATCTCAGAGCAGGGACCGCAAGGTCCGGTATCGCCCATCTCCCAGAAGTTGTCGTGCTTGTTGCCCTCGAGGATATGGTCGGCAGGCAGATGTTTCGCCCAGATAGCCGCAGCCTCGTTGTCGCGCTCCAGTCCCTCTTCGGGCGAGCCCTCGAAGACAGTAACATACAGGTCTTTGGGGTTTATATGCAGCACATCGACGATATACTCCCATGCAAAGTCGATAGCACCCTCTTTGAAATAGTCGCCAAACGACCAGTTGCCGAGCATCTCGAACATGGTGTGGTGGTAGGTATCGTGTCCGACTTCCTCGAGGTCGTTGTGCTTGCCACTGACGCGGAGACACTTCTGCGAGTCGGCTACACGGGGATATTTGATAGGGTCGTTGCCCAGGATGATACCCTTCCACGGGTTCATACCGGCGTTGGTGAACATCAGCGTCGGGTCATCTTTGATAACCATAGGAGCCGATGGAACGATATGGTGCCCTTTGCTCTCCATAAAATCCAAAAAGGATTGTCTGATTTCTTTACTTGTCATATTCTGTTTTTATGTTTTATTCACATTTCGAAGTGTGCCTATCCTATAACTATCCTATAACGATCCACCTTACTTTTATAGGGAGTTTATATGGCAAAGTTATTAACTTATTTTTTCTTTTAACGATACGGGACGCGTCGTTTCCACACAAAGCGGTTCAAACGGTTTGGGACAAACCGACTGCGGACGAGGCGTCCGCGTCCCCGGAATTTGCGTTCATAATGTCTGCATCGACGAACCTATCCCCATTATTCGGCAGCGGGGGAGGCGGGGGGAGTGGTTTTGAAATCGACGAACTCACGGCGGGGGCGACGGTCTTCACGTTCCTCGTGCGGGGTAAACGGCAACGGGTTTTTCTTCAACTCCCGGTTGAGCGCACGGGTATGCAGGAGGTCGATAGCCATATAGAGCGCATGGGAAAAACTTTGGTGGTTGGAAGCGTTCTTGCCGGCAAGGTCGTAGGCGGTACCATGGTCGGGCGATGTGCGTATGACGGGCAGCCCTGCGGTATAATTGACGCCGCTCATATCCAGCACCTTGAAGGGAATGAGCCCCTGGTCGTGGTACATAGCCAGTACGGCATCGAAATGGCTGAACTTGCCGCTGCCGAAGAAACCGTCCGCCGAGTAGGGACCAAATGTAAGGATCCCCTGCTCGTTGGCTTTCTCCACTGCGGGGCGGATGATCTCCTGTTCCTCCTTGCCGATCAGACCGTTATCGCCCGCATGGGGGTTGAGCGCAAGGACGGCGATACGCGGTTTCTCGATAGAGAAATCGTTTTGCAGGGTAGTATTAAGGACTGCGAGTTTGGCAAGGATACGCTCCCCGGTGATCATCTGCGGCACACGGGCGATAGGCACATGGTTGCAGACGAGGGCGACACGCATCGTCTCGCTGACCATCATCATCAGGCTGTCCTGTTTGCCATCACCGAAGACGGAGGTCAGGTATTCGGTGTGCCCCGAGAAACGGAAGGTGTCGGACTGGATATTCTCTTTGTTGATAGGCGCAGTAACGAGGGCATCGACAAGCCCCGCTTTCATATCTGCACACGCACGCTCCAAGGACGCAAACGATGCTTTGCCCGCCTCGGGAGTGGACTCGCCGAAACTGAGCGGCGTATCATCGGCATAGCAGGTGATGAGGTTCAGGCGGCCGTCTTTCGCCTGCTTGGGGTTGTCGATGAGGTTGAACTGTATGTTGGAGTATTCCTCACCGAGTGTGTGGGCGTGGCGGCGTGCCACTTTGGCGTTGCCGTACACGACGGGGCGGCAAATCTCACAGATATGCGGGTCGCTGATGGATTTGAGGATTACCTCGTAGCCGACACCATTGATGTCGCCGGCTGTGATGGCTATGGTTGGTTTCATATTCTTATTTCGTGTTTTTGGTTTTCCTGCACAGATGTCAGAGCCAATGTATCTTCTGATAGGGGAGTTTGCTTGGGTCGTATGGGCGGCGTTCCTCGTCTTTGTAGCCCAACGAGATGACACAGAGCACATTGAGGTTCTCGGGAATACCCGCTAGCGATCGGACTAAATCCTCAGCCCCCTCACGCTGATAGACGTGGCACCAGCAAGCACCGAGCCCCTGCTCCGCCGCAGCGAGTAGGATATTCTGTGCAGCAATGGCTCCGTCGCACTGCCAAGTGTCGGTCAGGGAAGCATCCAAGGCTACCACGATAGCCGCCATAGCGGTGTTGAACATACCGCTTCCGTAGGTGCGGCAAGCCGACAGACGGCGCAATTTCCCGGCATCGGTCAGCACATAGAACTCCCACGGGTTCAGATGTTTGCCCGACGGCGACATCAGTGCACACCGCAGGATATAATCCAGTTTCTCTTTTTCAACGGGTTGAGCAGTATATTTGCGGATAGACCGCCTCTGTTGGCAGAGTTGTTCAAAAGTCTCCATAATCTTTATCCTTTGTCTTTTGTCTGTTGTCCTGTATGCGTAATGCGCACAAAACAAGCGTGCAAAGTTACAAATTTTTGACAATATACACAACCCCACCCCGTTTTTTACTGCAGTTTTAGGGTATGTCCGATTCTTTTCGTTCCGACGATGGTATCAATAGACCGGCAGACCGGCTGTTTCTGTAAACATACATACCCGCCCGCGCACACGTGTGCATGTAAGAAATTAGCCGGTCAGGTGGTCTGGTGGTACCTTATTATAAAAAACAAAAAAAGAGGCTGCCTACACACGTGTTAGACAGCCCCTTTCAGATTGCGTCAGATATGCCTTGACTTGCGAGTATCGTGTTTTTATTGTACCTTTGCGGAAAGAATGATCGTGGAAAACGATGAATATAGAACTATTCAGAGAAATATGTCTGGCGTTGCCTGAGACGACAGAGGATACGCCATTTGACGAGACGACGGTGGTGTTCCGACTGAAAGGGAAAATCTTTGCCTGCGTATCCACCGACAGCCCCGACGTGGTAACGATGAAATGCGCCCCCGAGCGGGCTGAGGAACTGCGTGCGCAGTACTACGCCATAGAGGGGGCTTGGCATTGGAACAAGAAATACTGGAATCAGATTACCTTAGACGGATCCGTCCCCGACGAACTAATCGGAGAACTGATACGGCACGCCTACGAGGAAGTGAACAGGAAACTACCCAAGAAAGAACAGGTTATATTGAAATGTTAATTATCGTGAGTTCGAAATAGCGAAAAATATAAAACAAAATCTACAAAGCCTGTCTTGCTGCGCAACACAGGCTTACACTTTCTCCTTAAACGAGTATGACTATCACGGATACTACCACACTATACAAGCAGTTGAACAGACGGTTACACTTGCCGGATGTGCAGGGGTTGGTATGTGGAAATGCCGAGCAAGCATACAGTCGTGATTTGACAAGATTGCTACATTCCGAGGAAAAACGGGTGGCAGACAATGCGGCATGGGTACTGACATTCATTTCAAGAGATAAGAATAGACAAGATGTATTAGTGCCGTATTTGCAAGAGTTGGCAGAACTATGTATGCAGACCGAGGACGACAGTTTGCAACGAATGCTACTGACCATACTACACGACATACCCGCCACGAAAGCCACACAGAGCATCGCTTTTTTGAATTTCTGTTTGGAAAAGTTGAGCGACCCGACGACACCGACCGGCATACGAATGCTATGTATCAAACCGGCTTATCGGTATTGTATCGAATATCAGGAACTGCTTTCGGAACTCGTTGCCCTACTGCAATTTATGGACAGAGAAACCCTTTCGCCCGGCGTGGCGTGCGTACGCAATAAAATACTCGAGAAGCATAGCATATAGCAGGGAATACTATCGGGAATCACCCACTAATCACCTACTAATCACCCACTAATCACC
>DGIN01000081.1:6914-15472 GCA_002387325.1 Bacteroidales bacterium UBA4621
CACCTACTAATCACCTACTCTTAGTAGCACGAAGTAAGCACGAAGTAAGCACGAAGTAAGCACGAGACGGCTTACCGGTATGAATTATTTCGGGGTGAGGGTTTTGATGACGCGGCATGGATTGCCGACCGCGATGGAGTTGGCGGGGATATTGCGGGTTACGACAGAGCCTGCACCGATGGTGCAGTTGTCGCCGATCGTTACACCGGGCAGTATGGTTACCGAACCACCTATCCAGCAGTTGTTGCCGATGGTTACGGGTTTTGCCCATTCCTGACGCGTATTGCGCTCTACGGGGTTGGTACTATGGCAAGCGGTATAGATAGACACATTCGGTCCGATAAAAGCATCATCACCGATGGTAACATACGCCTCGTCAAGCACCGTAAAATGGAAGTTAGCAAAGAAACGCTTCCCGACACGGATATGGGTTCCATAGTCGCAGTAGAAGGGTTGATTGATAAAGACTTGGTCATCGCACGCCCCGAGCAGTTTGCGGAGCAGTGCCGTGCGTTCCGCCAACAGCGATGGGCGGAGGTTGTTGTACTCAAAAATCAAATCTTTGCAGCGGTTGAGTTCCACCAGCACTTCCGGGTCGCAGGCATCATAGACCTGCCCTGCGAGCATTTTTTCTTTTTCTGTCATAATAAAGAGATTTTTCCGCCCGCAAGCATACAAAAAATATGCCATTGGGCAAATAGGGCGAATGGGTCTAATAGGACGGATAAGCCCCATACTGATATGGCGTAGAGAAGTAGGAGGACATATTACGAAGACGGCTTGCATAAGCCGAAAAAAAGTTGTAACTTTGCAAGCGCAATGAGTGAAGCAGAAAACAATCAAATAGAGGTGATCGGTGCACGGGTACACAACCTGAAGAATATCAGTGTGTCTATTCCCCGCAACCAACTGACCGTGATAACAGGCTTGTCAGGCAGCGGCAAGTCGTCGTTGGCGTTTGATACGATATTTGCCGAGGGGCAAAGGCGGTATATCGATACGTTCTCGTCGTATGCGCGGGGGTATATCGGGAATATGCAACGTCCTGATGTAGATAAGATAACGGGATTGAGTCCCGTTATCTCGATAGACCAAAAGACGACGGGTAAGAATCCTCGTTCGACGGTGGGTACGATTACCGAGATATATGATTTTCTGCGTCTGCTCTATGCCCGTGCCGGCGAAGCGTACTCTTACCTAACGGACGAGAAGATGGTGCATTATACCGATGAGCAGATAGTGGATTTGATACAAAAAGACTACGCCGGCAAGAAGATTTTGCTCTTGGCACCGATGGTGAACAACCGCAAGGGACACTACAAAGAACTCTTCGAGACTATACGGCGCAAAGGGTATATGTACGTGCGCGTAGACGGCGAAGTGCAAGAGGTGGTGCGCGGAATGAAAGTGGACCGGTACAAGAACCACAATATAGAGGTGGTGGTGGACAGGCTGGCTGTAAAGGACAAAGAACAAGGAACAAAGAACGAAGAACAAAATGCTTCTTCGGGGGCTGAATCGGAAGATTTGCGGCGGTTGCGTCAGTCGGTGGACAAAGCGATGACGCAGGGCAACGGGGTGATGATGATTGCGGAATGGGATAGGGGGGACGAAGAACAAAGAACAAAGAACAAAGAACCGCAGGTGCGGTATTTCTCGCGCAACCTGATGTGTCCGACGACGGGACTGAGTTACGGCGACCCCGCACCGCATACGTTCTCATTCAACAGTCCGCAAGGCTGGTGCCCGTGCTGCAAGGGCTTAGGCAAGATACACGCTTCACAGACGAGAGACGACAAGCAGTTGGACGACATCGTACACGATGATGCCGACTGGTATCAGCGTATGCTTGCATACGTGCAGGAGCAGGAGGAACAGAAAGACGGTTCGGACGACGATATGATAGTCTGCCCCGAGTGCGGCGGCAAGCGGCTGAACAAAGAGGCGTTGAGTTACAAGATTGCGGGCAAGACCATCGCCGACCTGACGGATATGGATATTGACAAACTCTTAGAGTTTCTGACTGCGATTGCCAAAGGCGAGGGGCAGGACATTTTTGCCGCTCTGAGCAACCAGCAGCGTGCGATAGCCGAGCCGATACTCAAGGAGATATGCGTGCGGCTGCAGTTTATGCAAAGTGTAGGACTGAGTTACCTGAGCCTCGGGCGCGGAGCGGATAGTTTGTCAGGCGGCGAGAGTCAACGTATCCGACTGGCGACGCAGATCGGTTCGCGATTAGTGAACGTACTATATATATTGGACGAGCCGAGTATCGGTTTGCACCAGCGGGACAACGAGCGGTTGCTGAACTCGCTCAAAGAGTTGCGCGATATGGGCAACTCGGTGATTGTAGTAGAGCATGACGAGCAGATGATGCGCGAGGCGGATTATGTAGTGGATATAGGTCCGAAAGCGGGACGGTTGGGGGGCGAGATTATGTTTGCCGGCACGCCCGTCGAGATGCTGCATACGGATACACTGACCGCCAAATATCTGCGCGGGGAGTTGCAAGTTACGCCGCCCGAACATACGACTACACCTATCGGGAAAGACACCAAATGGCTCACACTGCGAGGATGCAAGGGCAATAATTTGAAAGATGTTACAGCGCGGATTCCGCTCGGGTGTATGGTATGCGTTACAGGCGTGAGCGGCAGCGGCAAATCGACATTAGTCAACCAGACACTCTACCCCATCCTGTCGCAGAAATTCTACCGCAGTCTGCAGAAACCATTGGCATACGACAGCATAGAGGGCGTGGAGAACATTGACAAAGTGATTGCCGTCGATCAGTCGCCGATAGGCAGGACACCCCGTTCCAACCCCGCCACCTACACCAATGTCTTCAACGACATACGCGAACTGTTCGCTCAACTGCCCGAATCTAAGATACGCGCATGGAAAGCCAGCCGCTTCAGTTTCAACACCAAAGGCGGTCGTTGCGAGGAGTGCGCCGGCAATGGGTACAAGACCATACAAATGCATTTTATGCCCGATGTGTACGTGCCTTGCGAGGCATGCGGCGGACAGCGGTACAACAAAGAGACACTCGAGGTGCGTTTCAAGGGCAAAAACATCGCCGACGTGTTGGATATGACGGTTAATCAGGCAGTGGAGTTCTTCGAGAGCCAGCCGTATATCCTGCGCAAGATAAAAACAATACAAGATGTAGGATTGGGATATATCAAACTCGGTCAGCCGTCCACCTCTCTGTCAGGCGGCGAGAGCCAGCGTATCAAATTGGCGACCGAACTGGCACGACCGTCCACGGGCAAGACCCTGTATATATTAGACGAACCGACCACGGGACTGCATTTCGAAGACATACGCGTGCTGCTCGGTGTGCTGCGCAAACTGGTTGACAAAGGCAACACGGTGCTGATTATCGAGCATAACTTAGATGTCATCCGCAGTTGCGACTATCTGATCGATATGGGTCCGGAAGGCGGACGCGGCGGCGGGCAGTTGGTCTGCGAAGGGACCATAGAGGAGGTGAAGAACTGCAAGGAGAGCATTACGGGAAGATTTCTGTAAGACCTCCCCAAAATTATTCTCCCCCCTCCTTCAGAGGGGGGGGGCTGGCAAAACGGATATAAACGTAAAGCCACAAACGTTTGCGCAGCAAACCATTAACACATAGCCATTAACGCAAAGCCAAAGGCGAAGCATGATAACCAACTCATTAGCCATAATGTCGATTGTACTCGGGGTGATACTCCTTGTGCCGGTTGCGTGCCGCAAGATACACGTACCGAGCATTGTGGGCTTTATCATTGCGGGTATTGTGCTGGGACCATACGGACTGAATATCTTTGCCGAAAGCGAGACCATACGTGTATTGGGCAAAATGGGAATGCTCTATATCATGCTTCAGGCAGGTATAGAAATTGATATGAACGATTTCAGCCAGTACAAGCGCAGTGCAGCGGTGTTCGGTCTATATACTTTTTCCATTCCTTTCGTGTTAGGTATGGCTACCGCACGTCTGATGGGTTTCGGATGGGGGACGTGCGCTCTACTGGGGGCGATGTACGGCAGTCATACACTGATGACCTATCCCATAGTGAGCCGCTACGGCATACAGAAAAATGCGGCGGTGAATATCGTGGTAGGCGGTACGATGGTGGCAATTACGCTGTCGCTCCTGGTACTGGCGGGGCTGAAAAGTCACCTGACCGGTACAGAGAGCCCGCTGTTTTGGTGGGCATTGGCAGGAAAGATTGCACTGTTTGTCGCGATGACACTGTGGGTATTCCCGTGGGTGGTACAGAAAGTTTTCAAGCGGCAGCAGGAACCTACAACATGCTTTATGATGGTGATGACGGTGCTGGTGTTGTCCGCTTTTCTTGCCGATTGGGCGGGTCTGGAAGGTATCCTCGGGGCGTTTGTGTGCGGGGTGGCACTCAACCGGCTGGTACCGAACCGCTCAGCACTGATGAACCGCATCAATTTTGTGGGCAACAGCATCTTTGTGCCGCTGTTTCTGATTGATGTAGGAATGATGATTGATGTGAGCCTGTGTTGGCAAAGTTGGACGATTATAGGCATTGCGGGTGTGATGATAGGCACCAAGTTGGCAGGCAAATGGCTTGCCGCATGGGCGGCGCAAGGGTCGTTCCGCCTGAGCGGTCTGGAGCGGCAACTGATGTTCGGTCTGACCCACGCCACGGCAGCGGGTACGCTGGCGATAGTAACCATCGGCTACCAAGTGGGGCTTTTCAACTCCGAGATACTGAATAGTGCGGTGCTGATGATACTGGTGTTATGCACCATTTCCTCGTTTGTAACGGAACATGCCGCAAAACAGATTGCGCTGCAGGAAGAAGCCAAATTGGAGAGCGAGCGCACAGAGGATGAATGGATAGTGATGTCTGTTGGCGAAGACCTGCACGAGCCGTTGAAAGAATTGAGCCATTTGAGCAGCCTGCCCGAGACGGAATATGTACAGAGTGCGGATTGGGCGGATGCCCGGCAAATCATAGAGCAGCGCGGTAAATCGACGATAGTGTATCACGAAGTGCAGCCGCTTAATACTATCAACCGTTTGCTGGTGGCGGTGCCGCGATATGCGGAGAAAGAATACGATTTCATTTCCTGCTTCGGTCAGATACGCCGTCTGAGCAGTCAGATTGGCGCGAAAGTGGTATTTTTTGCCAACGAAGACACACAGCGCGTGCTGAAAGCGATGAGCCGGCGCAAGGGGAAGTACTTGCGGGCATCCTATCGCGAAATGGGCGACTGGGAGGAGGTGCTGATGATGGCGAAAGAAGTGGAAAAAGACGATATGGTGGTAATGGTATCCTCGCGGCACGCCACTGCAAGTTACAACCCGCTTTTTGAGCAGATACCCGATATGCTGGAACGCTTTTTCAAACAGCACAACTATCTGATTATCTACCCGGAGCAGCAGATGGGCGGGGAAGTGCGCGATGTGTTTCTGACCGATTTGCCTCAACCGAGCCGCACATGGAGTCTCATTACCAAGACCAAACAATGGTTTCTCCGCCTTCTGCGCCGCAGACAACACAGAAAGGAATAAGTATGCCACCGACAGGAGACCTGTACGCAAAAAAAAGAGCGTTCAACAAAAAAGGAGAGCGTTGCTCTCCTTTGTGTGAACCAGCTGGGGCTCGAACCCAGGACCCCATCCTTAAAAGGGATGTGCTCTACCTGCTGAGCTACTGATTCAGGCTTTTTCTCAAAAGCGGGTGCAAAGGTACTGCTTTTTTTTGGACCGTGCAAATAATTGGTGCATTATTTTTGCTTTTAATAGAAAAATAGTACAGATATGAACATAAACAAGACCTATTCACGTCGCCCGACGACCCAAACGAAGGTAGGAAACATCTATATAGGCAGCCATTCGCCTGTCCGTATTCAGACTATGGCCAACACCTCTACCAATGACATTGAGGGGAGTGTGGCTCAAGCGCAACGCTGTATTGCCGCAGGAGCGGAACTGATACGTTTCACCACGCAGGGAATGCGGGAGGTGGAGTCGCTGAAAGAGATACATAAAAGAATCAACTCCCCCTTCCCTCTCAAAGAGGGGGCTTGCAGAAAATCTGTTATTTTCCCCTATGAGTGGAGCGTGGGAGTTCCTCTGGTTGCCGATGTACATTTTCAAGCCGATGTAGCCGATGCGGCGGCGAAAGCGGTGGAGAAAGTGCGTATCAATCCGGGAAATTATATAGACCCTGCGCGAAAATTCAAGCATATAGACTACACGGATGAGGAGTATCAAGCCGAACTGGGGCGTCTGCGCGAGCGTTTCACCCGCCTGCTCGATATATGCAAAGCACACCACACCGCCATCCGTCTAGGTGTGAACCACGGCAGTCTGAGCGACCGTATCATGTCGCGCTACGGGGACACCCCCGCCGGAATGGCAGAGAGTGTGATGGAGTTTCTGCGCGTGGCGGTGAGGGAGCGGTTTATGAACATCGTTATCTCTGTCAAGGCAAGCAATACGCGCGTGATGGTGGATACGGTGCGCCTGCTGGTACGGCAGATGGACCATGCGGGAATGGCTTTTCCGCTGCACTTGGGCGTTACAGAAGCGGGCGAAGGCGAGGACGGGCGTATCAAGTCGGCTGTGGGTATCGGTGCCTTGCTGGCAGACGGTATAGGCGACACGGTACGTGTGAGCCTGAGCGAAGCCCCCGAAAACGAGATACCCGTGGCACGGGCATTGGTGGACTATTTCGCCAATTCGCAAAGTATCCGTTATGAAGACAACACACATATAGAGGTGGAAGGCGATACCGTTTACTATGCAAACAACGACACCGATTGGGGGCTATTCCAGTTGCACGCCTCAGCAGAGTGCGGGCGATTGCTGTGGGAACACAATGCAACACATCTTGTACTGAACAATCGGGCTTTCGGTGCAGAGGAGTTGGAGCGGCTGAGCAAAGACATCCTGCAAGCGGCACGTGTGCGTATTTACAAAACGGAATATATCTCTTGTCCGGGGTGCGGGCGCACTCTGTTTGACTTGGAAAAGACCATAGCCGCTGTAAAAGCCGCTACGGCGGAGTTTACGGGACTGAAAATAGGCGTGATGGGGTGTATAGTGAACGGTCCGGGGGAGATGGCAGATGCCGATTACGGTTATGTGGGGGCAGGGCGCGGTCGCGTGAGCCTGTATCGCGGCAAAGAATGCGTACTGAAAAACATCCCGCAAGAGGAAGCCGTCGGGGCGTTGCTCGAACTGATCCGTAATGATACTTTACAGTAGAAATTACAGCAAAAGACGGCAAAAGGACGGCAGACGGAAAAGTTACCTTAGCCGAAGAAGACGGCAGAATACTGACAACCTCTACCGTAACCGCATCGGACGGCAATACGTACAATATCCGTATGAAACAGGCTCCCGTAGTTATTCCCGAGTGCAAAGATACGGTTACGATTAACATCCCGAAAGCCGTGTTTACCAACAAACTGGCGACTGAAGACGCCTTTATGATTCAAGGCAAGACCACCGATTTGATGTGGTGTGCAAGTGTTGAACCTACCAAAGTAGGCGGAAAAGTGGCAGGTACATACACGGCAGACCGGTTGAATGCCAAATACTCATTTGTTGTTTATGACCCATGGTATGCTGCAGATGACGACTTTGTAGAGTTTCTGGCAGGTAGTGTCAAGATTATTGTTGTGGGTAGTACAGTTACCGCAGTGGCAGAATTTACAGGCACAGATGCTGTCTATTACAAGATTACGATGACAGCAGAATATGACGATGTAGTACGCCTGACGGCTGATGCCGAAACGGGAAGCGTGGATCGTACCTATACAGCAGGTGTTGACAACGTAACGGTAGATACCGATTATGCTTCGCAAGGAGTTATTTATGTGGATGCACAAGCAGCCGACGGTACAGACTACACCACTATCGGTTTTATCTGTTCCGACAGGGACAAAGACATTGTTATCCCAGCAGGAGAGTATCCGATTAACTATACCAATGCCGCAGGCACCGTAATGGCTACCACCGGCATAAACAGCGACAAGAAAGTGTACCCCTCTTATTACAGCACTATTTCCGACGGAATGCTTGTACAACCGATATACTTTATGGTGTCGGGTAAGGCGGTTGTGGAGAACAGCAACGGCGGGCTGAAGATTACGGTGGATGCCACCAATTCGTATGACAGACCTATCCACGTGGTTATCGATGCAGGATTGCAGACGGCTATTGACGAAATCCAAGCCGGTGCGGCACAGGTTACCAAATACATTAAGGACGGTCAGATGTACATTCTGCGGAACGGCAATGTATATACGGCTACTGGTAGATTGGTGAAATAACACACCGTTTTTTCATTCCATTTGGCAGGGCTATACAGATATACCCTGCTCTATCCGACTGCCCTAATCGGCAGTCGGATTTTTTATATTTAGGGGAGAGCAGGCTGGCACAGATTTCCGATGTATCGGGTATTTGCAATGTATACAGTGCATATTTTCTGCATAATGTGTATAAAATATGCATAAAGACACGGCGTATTCTCCTCTTAAAAGCCAATTCTTTCTACGTCCTTTCTACGTCCTTTCTA
>DGIN01000081.1:15500-49977 GCA_002387325.1 Bacteroidales bacterium UBA4621
TCTACGTCTTTTCTACGTAATCGTATTACGGGGTATATTTGAATGCATAATTGCATATTTTTTGCATAAAGGAATAAGGTTCTTATTATGATTGTTATGGAGGTGATTCGACGGGTTATTGGGGGTATCGGTTATTTTGGGGATTGGTTATTTGAGGTTATTGGTTATTGGGGGTATTTGGGGTATTCTGCCAAACTGTCAGTCGTCGATCTGTCATATAAATAAAATTCAGTTTTGGCACGGAGTTTGAGATATTAGGGACGGGGGTGTAGGAAGGCAGGGTATGGAAAGCCGACCGAAGCCCGCGCTTTTTGATGATGTGCAGTCGGGAGGTTACACATTTGCACATTTGCTTTTGTGTAATTTACGGATTTACACGCTTACAAATTTACAAATTATTAAACACACAAATAGTATGAGTAAGATTCAACCATTAGCAGACCGCGTGTTGGTACGACCCGTGGCAGCAGAAGAGAAGACCGTTGGCGGTATTATCATCCCCGACAGTGCGAAAGAGAAACCGCTTCGCGGAGAGGTTTTGGCGACAGGCAAAGGAACGAAAGACGAGGAGATGGTATTGAAAGCCGGCGACCAAGTGCTCTATGGCAAATATGCAGGTACGGAACTCGAATATGAGGGTGAGAAATACCTGATTATGCGCCAAAGCGATGTACTGGCGGTACTCAAATAATTATGAATTATGAATTCATTTTTCTAATTCATAATTCCATTTACAGATTTACAAATTTACAAATTGAATTACGATTATGGCAAAGGAAATCACATACAATACAGAGGCTCGTGAGGCTCTGAAGAAAGGCGTTGACCAGTTGGCTAATGCAGTGAAAGTAACACTTGGTCCGAAGGGGCGCAATGTTATCATCGACAAGAAATACGGTGCTCCGCACATCACGAAAGACGGTGTAACGGTAGCCAAAGAGATAGAGTTGGCAGACGCAGCGGAGAATTTAGGTGCGCAATTGGTAAAAGAGGTGGCATCGAAGACCGGCGACCAAGCAGGCGACGGAACAACGACGGCAACCGTACTGGCACAAGCCATTGTGGGTGTAGGTCTGAAGAACGTAACCGCCGGTGCAAACCCGATGGATCTGAAACGCGGTATTGACAAGGCAGTCAGCACGGTAGTGGCAGAAATCAAGAAACAAAGCGAGGTAGTAGGTAACGATTTCGACAAGATTGAGCAGGTGGCAACCATATCGGCTAACAATGATGCCGAGATAGGCAAGTTGATTGCCGAGGCTATGCGCAAGGTGAGCAAAGACGGTGTGATTACCATCGGCGAGGCCAAGGGTATGGATACCACTATCGATGTGGTACAAGGTATGCAGTTCGACCGCGGTTATATCAGTCCGTATTTTGTAACCAACACCGAGACGATGGAGGTGGAGATGGACAAGCCGTATATTCTGATTTACGACAAGAAGATTTCCAACCTGAAGGAGTTGCTTCCGGTATTGGAGCCCGCCGTACAGAGCGGTCGTCCGTTGCTGATTATAGCAGAGGACGTAGACAGCGAGGCATTGACGACGTTGGTTGTCAACCGTTTGCGTGCGCAGTTGAAGATTTGTGCAGTGAAGGCTCCGGGCTTCGGCGATCGCAGAAAAGAGATGCTGGAAGACATTGCTATCCTGACGGGCGGTACTGTTATCAGCGAGGAAAAGGGTATCAAATTGGAGAGTGCAACCATTGATATGCTTGGTACAGCCGAAAGCATCACCGTCAACAAGGAGAACACCACTATTGTGAACGGCGCAGGCGACAAAGAGGCTATTGCTAACCGTGTTGCCCAGATCAAGGCACAGATAGAGGCTACCAAATCGACCTACGACAAAGAGAAACTGCAAGAGCGTCTTGCCAAATTGGCAGGCGGTGTGGCACAGTTGAATGTAGGTGCAGCCAGCGAGGTGGAGATGAAAGAGAAGAAAGACCGTGTGGACGATGCGTTGAGTGCAACGCGTGCGGCTATCGAAGAGGGTATCGTAGCCGGTGGCGGTGTGGCATATATCCGCGCCCAGAAAGCTTTGGATGCCCTCAAAGGCGACAACGAGGACGAGCAGACGGGTATCGAGATTGTGCGCCGTGCTATCGAAGAGCCGTTGCGTCAGATTGTTACCAACGCCGGCAAAGAGGGTGCAGTGGTTGTTGATAAAGTGCGCAGCGGCGAGGGCGATTTCGGTTACAATGCCCGCAAGGACACCTACGAGAACCTGAAAGCAGCCGGTGTGGTTGATCCCGCAAAGGTAACGCGTGTGGCTCTGGAGAACGCCGCTTCTATCGCCGGTATGTTCCTTACTACCGAGTGCGTGATAGTGGACAAGAAAGAGGAGAACCCCGCTCCTGCCGCAATGCCCAACCCCGGAATGGGCGGAATGATGTAATCAATGTGGAATGCATAAAAAGAAAGAGGCTGCCTGAGGAACGTCAGGTAGTCTCTTTCTTTTAGCGCATAAGGCGGCAGTGACTTATAGGATTAGCGAAGCATTTGCGCATACGGAGCATTTGCGCGTTAACGGAGCATTTGCCCCAAGGTGTTGCAGCGGATGCCGTTGATTTCGATGATGATTTGTCCGTTGAGGACGTATTTTTTCACCGCCGGTGCAGAAACCGTTGTTTGGAGTGCGGAAGGTGTCAGTGATTTCCATGTGGCGCCGTCATAGACATAATCGCAGCCTTTGGCAGCCAAGTCATTGGTTTGAGAGGAGCCATTATTGCTGAAGATGACCATTTGCGGGAGTGCGCCCGTAAACTCACAGTACCACAGTGTCTTTCCCTCAAACATTTCGCCCACTTGGGTCATTGGCACACCCGGCCAAGCAGAGAAATAGTTTTTCTGCGGGTTGGTGTCCCACGCCCAGATATAGGGTGCGGCAAAATCACCGGCATAGTAGATACGGCAGGTTTCATCGGGGTCAACGGGTTGCTGCGGTTCGTCTCCACCGCCGGGGTTTTCACCAGGTTGGGGCGTATCATCTTTGTCGCAGATCGCCGTTACGTGTCCTGTAACGGTTGCACCGTTGTAAACAGCCTGATTATCATAGATAAGGTCAGCGGTCCGGCTGTTTCCGCGCGAACTCCAGATAATCTGTTTTGGGGTACCATATTCAGCGGGTACAATGACTTTCCACATCCCGTTACCGAGGTTGGTAGCCGCCAATCCAGGCCACGTAGTGCCTTTTTTCCCACCCCAGACGTGGGCAGTAACGCCGGATTTGATGGACGTATTTTCGGAATTGAAGAATACACATACCTGTTGAGCATTGCCGAGACATGGTGTAACAGGTTCTTCCGGTTCTTCGGAGCCACCTCCTGCACCTTCTCCCGGCATACCGGGGTCGGTAGTGCTTTCCATCTCGGTGCCGTCCCATTGCGGTGTAACCTTTGCTCCTCGCGTGGCAGCATAGAGGTAGTAGCCGTCCTTGCCGATTTTGCCCGGTGCTTTGGTTTTGTCCGTAGAGAGGACGTAGACACGCATATTGCCTTTTCCCGAACAGGAAGCCGACAGTTTGCCGTCGGTTACCGTTTTGACATCGCCCGTTACGCAGTCGGTGTATGTACCATTAGGAATGCCCGTAAACGTACCATTGCCTGAGATGCAGACGAGGACATAGCTGTCGGTATTGGCATCGGTGTAGCGTCGTTTGAAGGCGAAAGAGCCAGTACATCCCTGACGGCTATACTGCCCTTTGCGGAGTGCGGGAACGGCCTGCCGTATTTGGTTGAGGCGGATAAGGTGCTGTGCAAGAGGGTGCGAGAGGGTTTGTGCGACATTGCCGGTGGCGGTATATTCGCCGAAGCCGGTGGCGGAGACAGAACCTTTCATATAACCGCCGAAGTAAGCACGTCCAGTAGTAGCCAGCGGTGCATTGGGACCGACATCAATCACCGCTCCTTTCATAAACTCGATTTCCGAGCCATAGTACACACACGGAATGCCCCTGAAAGTGAACATCAGAGCGAGGTTCTCCGCCCATTGGTCGGTGCCACCGGTGTAACGTGTTTTCTGGCAGCAGTCGGGCGCATAGTCATGCGAGTCCACATAGACCACATTCCACGAAGCATCGTTGTACATCTTGTCGTTGTTCTCCGACATCGTATTCCATGCCCCTTGCGCGTTGCAGAAATTCCAATGGGTAGTAAAATCAATGACATTGAAATTGCTTGAGCGCGAATAGTCGGGCTTATGATAGTCGTTGCCATTGAGGAAAGCGTTTTGTGAAGTCGGCGTGGTGCTGTTCACATCGTGTCCGTCGTCAGCGTTCTGCAGTTGGCAGGATTTGTGGTTGGTATGGGTATTGCAGGCATCGCCCTCCAAAGCCACTATATTGTCGAATGAGGTCGGGTCGGTATCCCATGCATAGTTTTTGCTTTCAGCCCAAGTATAGTAGTAGGGGGACATATTGACGAGGTTGCGATAGGTAACATCGTTGGCCCGTGCGCAGACCTCGCCGAACATATAGAACGGTGTGGCAGCCTGTCCCCGTGCGGCAGCGTGGTCAGCCCCTGCTTGGGTGAAAGCCGGAATGAAGGCTTTGTTGAACGTGAGGCGCGGGATATGTCCGGAAGTATCGATACGGAAGCCGTCCACCCCCATAGCGATGAATGCCGTGTAGCACTTGATCAGGTAGTTGTACAGAGCAGGATTTTCGGTATTCAGGTCCACGCAGTCGCCTGCTATCTGCGCCCACCAGCGCGTAGAGTTGTCCCAGTTGAAATTGCCGAAATGGTGCCAATAGTTGTGGGTGTCATGGTTCTGCCCGTCAGTATTTTTCATTAGCGCAAGGCGTGCAGCATATTGTTGCGCCGCCGGCAGAGAGAGATAGTTGTCAGGCAGGTTGCCACCGTCTTTTTTGGTATAAGGCACCATACAGTCGTCAATATTCTGTTGCGGTTTAGACCAATCGCGGCTGAACTCTTTGCAGAGTTTTTCCTCTCCGAAATTGCCCGTATGGTTGAGAACGATATCGAGTATTACTTTCATACCGCGTGCATGTGCGGCATCGATGACATCTTTGAAGAGGACATCTTCGCTCCCGTTGTGGGTCTCGTAGCGGCGATCGACTTTGGAGAAGTTGCTTGCGTGGTAGCCGTGGTAGTCGTAGCCCGAAGCGTTCTCCACGACAGGGGTTACCCATATAGCGGTGAAGCCTAACGCCTTGATATAGTCGAGACGCTCAATAAGTCCTTTGAAATCGCCACGCCATTCGGGGTCTCCCTCGTTGCCTGCTTGGGCAGCATCCCAGCAATGGACGTTGTTGGAGGGGTCTCCGTCGTAGAAGCGGGTGGTCATCACGAAATAGATACTTTCATCCCGAAAGTCGGTTCGGCTGTTGAAAGTCGAGAATGTTGCCGCCATCGCAGTACAGCACAGCAGTAACGACAGCAGCAAGACAGACAGTTTTTTCATTGATAATTGTTTAATAGTTATTATTTATTTGTTGATTAGTATTTTTCTTTTTTCGTTGGCGTATATAGATACAGCCTATTGCAAGGACAGCCGCCAATAGCATCGGAAGGGCGGGGTCTCCCATGGGCGAGCCTTTTCCGGGTGGTTTACCGGGGTCCACCGTTTCACCTCCCAACCGGCGCGGACCGCTATAGGACGAAGTGTTTCCCACAGATGATGCGGAAGAGGGTGTCTCGTTGCTGAAAGGAGTATAGATGGTAGATTGATAGACGCGGTAGGCTGTTTTCTCCGGAAGTTCTTTCTTTGCCTGCGGATAATACGGTGTATAGCCTTCCAAGATGTTTATCTGCTGCGCACAGGCTATTGACAGGCTGCATAGCAAAAGCACTGCACACAGCACCGCCCGTTTTATTGTATGTTGTGTCATTCATGTTTCGATTTACAAGGTTACCATTCTGCCGTTCAGGTCGTAGATTCTGTTGCCGCGCAGGATATAGATGACTCCGTTGATGAATACCTTTTGTGCGGCAGCGGCGTTGCCAACCGGTTTCATATCCGTGGAAGGTCCTTCCGGTTGCGAAGGTTGCGCTCTGGGTGAGAACACGAGGCAGAAACGGTCGGCGGTTGTACCTTTGGCGAGTTGTACACGACAGCCTTCGGCGGACAGCGCATTGGCTTGCTGCTCAAACTTGTCCACCAGCAGCACGTCATAGTTGCCATTCTCGTGCGGCATAGTGATGGCGTATATTCCGCCTGCAGGTGCGTCCACAGAGAGCGCAACAGTGTCTGTGGCAAGAGGCATCGTATTGCCCGCATAGTGTGTATGCTCCGAAACGGTATATATCTGCGGGCGGTTGGCGGCTATCTTGGTCAGATCCAGATTCAGGTCGAAGCCTTCCGTGCCTTGAGCAGAGAGCGAGACAAAGGTGCGGTCAATCTCGTTATCGTCAAGGTCCCGCAACTCGATACGGAAATCAGCGGGGCGGCGGGAAAAGGTCTGAACACGTCTCGGAGCCGACAAGGCAGTATGCTGCGATTGGGTATATTGCTCCCACACGATAGTACCTGCAAACTGCACGAAATAGGAGAAGAATGCATGGAATTGGAAGTCCGTTGTAGAGTTGGGCAGATATTTCGTATTTGCCGAGTCGAGTTCGTAAACATAGGACGGCACATCTTTTTGGAGATAATAATTGTCGTCCCACTCAATCTCAGAGACCCGGATTTTGATATTGTTGTAGTTTTTAGGGCCAATCAGTTTCCAGTTGCTATCATACTTGCGGCGGTCGCGATGTGCTTCGTCGTTAGGGTCGTCCGGGTATTGCAGATTAACATTGCAAGGCTGGTTGGGGTACTCCACTTTGGTATCAAATCCCGTCTTGCTCATCTCGAATCCTTCTTCCGAAGACGGAAAATAAAGATACTTGTTAGCATACCAGTTTCCCAAAACACTCCGATCCACGCTGAGCGAATAGCCTTCACCGGCACGGAGCGTTTCGTTGTAGTTCATCCATTCCCAGAATGTAGCCCGATCTTCTTCGAACCACCCCGTACGAGCGCGTTCGGCACCGTTGTACCGCTGAATGCCCCACGAGTTCAGATAGGTTCCGGGCAGCCCATAGATGTCTTTAATATGGCAGTCGAAAGGCAGCGAGAACTTATAATGCGATTCACCGCTTGTTGCCGTCTTTGAGGTCAGTTGCATTACGAAGACCACTTTCTGCAGACCTGCTATTCTGCTATCATCGGTATTCAGCACTATCTGCGCCACATCGTTGTTTTCCTCTCGAACAAAGAGGATATTGGCATCGACGACCAATTCGTCATCCACCGTGACAGTTCCCGTTGGTTTCCATCCGGCAGTGATGCGATTGGTTTTGTAGTCGTACATCAAGATGATATTATACGTACCCGCTGCGGTTGCGGAACCAATGACAGGCAGCGAGGCATCCGAAGCCGTTTCCAAGCCGGAGGCAGCCAACAACCAACATTTCTCGTTGTTGTATTCCGCCATAAGATAGCCTCTGATGCCGGAATTACTGCCATCGGCTTTGACAACTTTCAGTTCGGCAGTATATAGCCAGTCCGTTCCGTCTGTCAATGTAAGCGGGTTGTCCCGAGTCAGAGAGTTGCCGTTGGTGGTAGTCATTCCATCGCCATAGATAGTCAGGAACTTGTCTTCTACACCGGCGATGGTTGTACGACTGAGTTTGTTGGTTGCGCTATTGTACTCGTAGCGTGCATTGCAATCAGACGGAGCCGTGTATTCCGCCAGGATGTTGGCGATATTATGGTTGATGTTATTTCCCACAGTAGCCCCGATTTCTTTGGATGTCTTTCCCGTCCACTCCATGTGATAATGGTCATAATAGGTGGTGGAGACATTGCTAAAATCAACCATTTTACCGGCATCACCCAGATAATTCCGCGGTTTGCCATTCAGGTAATACAGAGTAAGGTCTCCGGTATAAGGTGCCACACCGGTAACAGAACCGTCAGCGTTCATTGTGGCAGTAAAGATGCCATCGGCAGTGACCAGAGAAGAAGGCTCCGCAACGTCCTGCCAATCCCCATTGACAAACGTCTGCATATACTGCGTACCGGAAGAGGTGGCAAAGAACGAAACAGGACCTGCATCGCCGCGCACGTTGGAATAGAATATACCATAGTCGGTAACCGACTTGAGACGGCGCATCGTTTTATCGGCATAGATATACAGTTTTTTGGAATTGTTGTCAAACACAAACGTTACAATATCTCCTTTGGACGGATTGCCCATCACTTGTCCTACATATTGCTGTTTGCCGTCTGTGCTTGCCGTATTGCCCGTACCGATATAGGCTGCATTCAACGGGTTGTCTCCTACCTTTTCCCCGTAGAATATTGATTCTTTGCCGCTTTCAGCGGAATAGTACACATAGATACCTTCGCCCTTGTAGGTCATTGGATAGGTAGGCCAATCTGTCGGACCTGTAAACGGATAGTGGATATACATATCTTTCCCGCTGACGGAAACCGTTTGCGTGAGTGTAACCTCGTGATTGTCGTCGCGCACAATAACCGTAAAGATATAACTGTCTTCAGACGGAATGTCAAACGTACAGGTATTAGTTGGGGTATTGGTTGCCAGCACCCTGACGGTCGGGGTAGTCAGGGCTTTGACTGTATAAGTATAATAGGTCGTTCCGAGAGAGCCAACGGGTTGCACAGTGAGCGTAACTTTATCGCCGACCTTCGGTGCCTCCGGTGTGATGGTCAGTGTGGCAATCATACTGCCGATGCGGATGCCGGTCTCTGCATAGGTTATCAACACAGCCTGTTCCACTGTTGCTCCCACCTTGAATTCGGCACGCAATGTGTACGTACCGTCAGCCGCAGGCATATTGAAAGTATATTCGTTCTCTTTGGTCTGAGTAAATTCAATATCCAATTTGTCTTTGCCAGACCACAGGCTCATCACGATATAGGAATACTTGGTGTTTGCCACTTTGTCGAGCGTGACAGTAGCGGTAATCTGCTGCCCTGCTGTAGCCGCAGTGGTGGAGGGTGTAAGGGTAATAGCAGGCTTTTCCACCACAATGGTTTGGGTGGCATAGTCCTCATAGAGCGGAGTGCCGTCCTTGGAAATGGTAACCGTAACCTTGTAGGTGTATGTTCCCGCCCCGGTAACCAACACTTCGTTATTGGCGGGTACGCTTTGCCAGTTGCCGCCATTGTACCGGTAAGTATAGGCAGTGGTTATTTCACCTCCAGCCCAGTCTGTATTCAGATTATGATTCGAAGACAGTTCCGCCACAGAGCCTACCATTGTGCCGCCGTTCACCTGCAGTCGGACACCTGCATCCGGACAATCGAAGCGACTTATACGCATCTGATTGTCATAATCCGGCATCTTGTAATCGTCTATCCGGTAGCAGAAAGACTCGTCATACGTCGTAATCTGCTGCTGCCCGGAGTAATGCCCGTTGCCGGCAGAAGCGGCATCACGCAGTTGCCACGTAAGGACAGTCTGCCCGGCAAACGTAAACTCAAACCAATTCTCGAAACCCGGCAAACGGGACAGGCGGGTATTATCGTTGAAGCCCGTCCACCCTTCTGCCAGAGAAGTGGCATTCCATTGAATCAGCGGTGCGGCATTGCTCCAATCCCAACCGTCATACGTATTCAGACCTTTATCCAAATGCACAAAGATACGTATCGGTGCCAATTTCTCGTAGCGGATAGTAACGGTTTGGTTGGCATTGTCCATACGCCCTATATAGGTATAGACCGCCGTGTTGGAACGCGTATCGGTAACGGTATTTTTCAGCGTCAGGTTTACCTCCACTCCGTCCACTGTGACGATAGGACGATAACCATCTGCGGGCAGGATTGTCAGTTCATAACTCTCGCCTGCGGCAAACTGCTGTGCCTCTACAGCATTGGCGTTTTTCAAGGAGTAGGTACTGCCTGCGGCATCTCCCGTTTCGTGTGTAACCAGCACATCAAACAACACAGCGATATTCTCCACCCAGAATTTCCTGTTTGGCACATCAAGCACCACCCATACATTCTTGTCATCGGTAGCATCCGATATTTTCATTGCACCACCGGAACCGTGATTGTTTGCATATAATGTCTGCGCATTGGTTTTGCTGAAGTAGGCGAGAGATTCTGTTACATTTGCGTTTTGTGATGTACAAGAGTAATAATCCGTACGATCGGTTATTTTGAACCAATCATTCATATTGCTCAGTTTGGTAACGCAGTAGAAAACATTTTCCTGACCTCGGTAGTACCTGTCAAAGGATATACCGCCACTTTTATCCCAACCGCCCAATTTACTACCGAGCAAAGCCCAAGCCGTTGTGGCTTTCCTGTTCCATACGGCGGTAAACTTCACATTTTTGGCAGGCATTGTGTAGGTGTCCCCCGCCTGATAGACCTTGCAGCCATCGTTCCAACCGCCGAACTCATAGCCCTCTTTTGTGCCGGTATAATCCGCCACGGAGAATGTAGCACGTTGCGGTTTGGAAAGCGCAGCAGGTGCTGCTGTATTTCCCCCGTTGGCATCATAGGTAACGCTATAAGTACGCTGCTCTTGGCACGGGCGGTCCTGAGTGGCAACAGGGGCTTTCTCGTTGTCGCCGCAACCGTCGGTAATGTCCCAATAGACCGATGTGCCGGCACTGATAGTGTACCAGTTGTTGTTTACCTTATGCGGGCGGCAAGAATTATTCTTGCACAACAGCAATTCCACCTGCACCGTTTTCAGGTTCTCTTCATCGAACACGCACTTATACCAGCGGCTATCGCAACCGTCTGCCTGCATGGATACCATCTCCTTTTCCGAAACCGCACCATAATCGCCGCCAGTGGTTCTGCTTTGATACTTGATTTTGGGTGTATAGCCGTTCCAATCCGCCGAATAGACATAGAGTGTTACTTCGGGGGCGGGGCAGAACCAGTCAGTCGTTACCTGCACCGTATTGCTCCCCGAACAATCGAACCAGTAGTCGCCCTCGCCGGAAAGAGCAAACGGCGATTGGTTGCGGTCGCAACCGCTGTTGTTCCAGATATACAACTGCTGCATGGCATCGGCATCGGAAAAATTAACCAACCACCATTGCTCATAAGCACAATCCGCCTCGTCCTCAATACGCTGACCGGTTATATTACGGACAAGGGTTCCATTCTTATAGAGGTTGCTTTCCATCATCACACCGCCATCCTGCGACCGCACATAGAGGGTGATACCGCTGCGCACTATTTCCTGCCATTTGGCATAGAGGGTGGTATTCTCTTTGCGGCACCACGAGCCATTGGCAACATAGCCATCCGCATTCACCAACGTACCATCGACATTCATCACCAATTTGGTACACTCCTCTTCGGCATAGAAGCCCAGAAGCGTATATCCCGCACGTGTGGGAGATTTGATATCCGTGGCTGCGATTGCGCCATAGGTAACAGTTGCCGAACCGTTTGTACTGCCGCCGTTGGCATGGAGCGTAAGGGTATATTTTGTAGAAGGATAGACTACAGAAACCTTAGGGGCAGAACCGTCTGAATAATCAATTACAAACGTGTAAGTCCCCACTACGTTCATATCTATTTTTGCATTTCCGGCATTACCAAATGCAATTGAGTTACAATTATCCGCTGTTATTGTTCCATTATAGCCATACCAATCGTCGGACCCATTAGTTCTGCCAACCACCTTAAACTCATACGTTCCTGTTTGGGTAATGGAAACAGTAAGACTGCCCTTTTTCTCTGCGGGTGCATCCGGGTCTTGGGTAAAAACAACATTATCGGCACTCCACCCCACACCGGGGATAGTTCCTCTCAACATCCATCGGGTATCCGTATCCCCTGACGATGAGCCACCGGAAGAGCCTCCTGAATAGCCCGGAATAGACTCGAGAGAAGCATACCACGCAGAGTTATAATAGTACAGTTTGGTACCATCTATTGTCAAATCACCGGTATATTTATTGCCGTCTTTATCTCGGAAAATACAACCTGTGTTATTGCCTATTTCATACGAATAGTCATAATACGTTGCATTGTTAATAGTTACGGCAGCCCCTTTCTGCATTGTCGGGCAATTGTCCCAAGAAGAGCCATTGTTGCTACCCCAATAATGAATCAGAGGATTCACTTTATCCGTAACAAAGTGTACAGTAACTCCCCATATATTTCCGACATAAAAAAGGAACAATAGAGAAATAAAAAATCTGAAGTAGGAATGTTTCATGGTATGTAATATGGTATGTGTTTTTACGGTGTGTTTATCCTGTTGTCCGCAGCAGGGCTTGGCGGTTGCCTGTATAGCACAAGCAACACTACAACTACAAGTCATAGCGTTTCAAGCAAAAAAACTATACATTACGTGCAAATACAGCAAGTCTTGTTGCATAGCAACTTTCTTTGCCCAATAAGCCTTGTTAAACATAACAAGACTCAGGGCGTGTTTTTAATTTGATTAGTATTAGATTGGTTATATCTTAATCGACTGCAAAATTACAAAAAAACCACATAATGTGCAAAATTTTTTACAACAAATAGAAAATAAATGCTCCCAATATACAAAATCAAGAGGTTGTATAGCCAATATGGACGGACAGTTTTTTGGTTGTAACCTATTGTTTGTGAGACAGTTAGTGTACCTATTGAGCAAACAGGCGGGAACAAACATACCATAACCCGCTGAAATACAAGCAGAAAGCGTTTACACAGAAGTTGGCAATAGATGTTTCCTATGCCGCAAGCGGCAAGAAAAATGGAGGAAAACAGAAGAAAATCAAACAAAAATATCCTATGCGCCTGCTATGGGGTGCGAGAGAAATGAAGAAAACAAAAGAAAAAAGGTTTAGTGCCAACTCACAGGTAAACGAAACGTCCTTATATGGTCCATAGAATGAACCGTGTATGTACCGTGTATCTACCGTATATGTACCGTATATGTACCGTGTATGTACCGTAGTTGGTAGCGCGAGGAAATACTTACTATGTCTCTTTTTCGATGCTTTTTTTCGGGTCTATTTGTCCATTTTGCAGACCGGGATGTGGTCTGCAATTTGCCCCATTGGTCTCCCAAAAAAAACTTTACAAAAAATTAACGGCAATACCTCGGGGATACCTACTAAAAGCAGTAATTTTGCGAGGAATTTGGAGGGATAAGAAACAGTAGACTCCAGCAACCAACTAATAATCAACCCATTAAATAAAACTCATTATGAAAAGATTATCTATCTTTTCGCCGCGCTGATGGCATGCACATTGTCATTCGCGCAAACGACCTGTGGGCGACTTCGTAGAGGTAGTAGGCGACATCACCAAATTCTATGAGAAATACGAGACTATGGGTAACGGTATGGCTACTATTCAAGTGATTAAGAATCCTTCTTCTGCTCTGGGCTACAGCACGGTTGACGGTGTAGTGGTAGAGAAGATTGTCCGCGACGGTCAGGTGCTTATTGTCCGCGACGGCAAGGCATACAACACAATGGGACAAGAGATAACCGAATAACATCCATTTGCAGCACTATGTAACCATAGTTCCCTGCAACAATTCAGAGAGACTGTCCGGCAACATTGGTCAGGCAGTCTCTTTTGTATTTTGGGATGATGCTTGTGGCGGGAAACAACGCGGCTCCCCAAGCCGCATACTACTCAATCCCCAACAGAGAGATTTTTAGGGGCGGTTCATACCACCTTTTTGCCAGTCTGCAAAATGACCTATACGCCGAAAATCGCGTGAGGTCGAACTCACGTTAAAATATACAGAACACGAACGTTTCTATGCATACAGGCAACAAAAAAAGCGACCATTTGACGCTGTGTCAAATGGTCGCCCTATTATGTAATACTCCCTCTTTATGGTGCTACACGGTTGATGTCGCGGGGGAACATCGAACATTCTTTCACATTGGCAATACCTAAGAAACATGCCGTAATACGCTCCAAACCGATGGCAAAACCTCCGTGAGGCGGCATACCGTTGCGGAATGTATCAAGGTAGAAACGGAAATTGTCGGGATTCATACCTCGGCGCAACATCTTCTCGCGATAGTCCTGCTCTTTGTGCATCCGCTGACCGCCCGAAGTGATTTCCAGACCGCGCATCAACAAGTCGAAACTCAGCGTGAGCGACGGGTCTTCGGGGTCGTCCATAGCATAGAACGCACGGTGCTGACTCGGGAAATGGGTAACGAACACAAAGTCCGAACCGTATTTCTCTAACGCATACTTGCAGATAGCCCGTTCCTCCTCCGGAGCCAGATCGTCCTCACCACGATGGTCTTCCTCCGTCAAGTGGTTCTCAAAGAGTATCTCGTGTACCTCGCTCAGTTTCCATGCCGGTACATTCGTCGGCAGTTTCGGAGCCGTAGCACCGAGCAGGTTCAGTTCGTGCGCACAATCTTTCTCCACGCGGTTGATGATATAGTGCAACAGCGCAGCCTCAAGCGTCATCACATCTTCCTGACCTTTGATAAAGCCCATCTCCACATCGAGCGAGATATACTCGTTCAAGTGGCGGGAAGTGTTGTGCTTCTCCGCACGGTAAGCGGGTGCAATCTCAAACACACGCTCATACACACCTACACCAATCTGTTTGTAGAACTGTGGCGACTGCGCTAAATAAACCTGCTTGCCAAAATAGTCCAACTTAAACACATTGGCTCCGCCTTCCGCACCCTCCGACACAATCTTCGGGGTATAGATCTGCGTAAAGCCGTTCTCTGTCAGAAAATCCGCAAACGCTTTGGCTATGGTCGATTGCACTTTCAGTATCGCCATATCGCGCGGGTTACGGAGCGTAACCTGACGGTTGTCGAACTTGAAACGGAGCATCGTCTCCTCATCGCCGAACTTCAGTGCATTGATGTCCACCACCTCCGAGGTTGTCGGGCGAGAGAGAACACGCACGGTTGAGACAGCAATCTCAATCGTGTTGTAGAAAGCCGCAGGGTCTTTAATCTTCGCCTCATTCACCGTACCTTCGATTGTTACCGCCATCTCGCGGCAAAGCCCATTCAACCCAATCTCCTCACCATTCTCGTCATAGAAACGTGAGGTCTCGTTTTGTACTACTGCCTGCAACAGACCACGCGACTTGCGCAGGATGATAAAACCACCCCACTTTGTAACACGGACATTGTGAATCATACCGCTCACCGTGATGGTATCACCGGGTTTGCAGTTGTCAATCGTTGTCTTGGCAGCATTATGCTGAGTCAAATCAAGTAACATAATTCGCTATTTTTGATATTACTTTTTTTCTACTATCTACCTACTCTACTCTATCCTACCCTTGCAGTATTCATACACATATATAGCGTTTTTCCTATTGCATATTAGCAGTATTTTTCACTATATGGCTGCAATTGCAAACGGGTAGATATAAAAAGTCAAGGAGCAAGGAGCAAAGACGGTTTGTGTAAGTCTTTATTCCTTGCTCCTTGTTCCTTATTTAGAGAAATTACTCTGCTTTCGGAGCCTCCGTTGCCTCTGTTGCGACCTCCTCTACGGCTTCTTTCGCCTTTTTGCCGGCACGACGAGTAGCCTTCTTGGTGGCTTTCTTTGCCTCTTTGAGCATATTGTCATTGTAGTCAACCAACTCAATGATACACATCTCTGCAGCATCACCCAAACGGAAACCGGTACGCAGGATACGTGTATATCCCCCCGGGCGGTTGGCAATCTTCTCGCCTACGTTTTGGAACAACTCGGTAACTACTTCCTTTTGTTTCAGTTGGCTAAACGCAAGACGGCGGTTCGCCATATTATCCTCTTTCGCACGAGTGAGGATTGGCTCAACGTACATACGGAGAGCTTTTGCCTTAGCCAAAGTAGTCGAAATACGCTTGTGCATAATCAGCGAGCAAGCCATATTCGACATCAAAGCGGCACGATGGTTGGCTTTGCGGCTAAGATGATTGAATTTCTTATTATGTCTCATAATAGTTTTATAAATTTAATAGTTGGGAACTACGGGGATTTCTCCCCTGAAAAATTACTCCGTAGTACGATAACGCGAGATATCCATACCGAATGCCAAACCGTTACGCTCAAGCAACTCATCCAACTCGGTAAGAGATTTTTTACCGAAATTGCGGAACTTAAGCAGGTCGGAACGATGATACTTGACCAACTCACCCAAAGTCTCCACTTCTGCCGCTTTCAAGCAATTGAGAGCACGGACACTAAGATCCATATCTTGAAGTTTCTGGTTGAGCAACTGACGCATACGCAGCATCTCCTCATCTAAAGCACTGCTGTTCTTCTTAGTGTCTTCCTCAAGAACAATGCGTTCGTCCGAGAAAAGCATAAAGTGATAAATCAGAATTTTAGCAGCCTCTGTAAGAGCCTTCTGCGGAGTTATAGAGCCATCGGTTGTAATCTCAATTGTCAGTTTCTCATAGTCGGTACGCTGCTCAACACGGAACTGATCAACCGAAATCATAACATTGCGGATAGGCGTGTAGATAGAGTCGATAGCGAGAACGCCGATGGGATCATCAGCGTGACGGTTCTCATCTCCCGGTACATAGCCACGTCCCTTATTGATAGTTAATTCTATCTCAAAATCAGCGACCTCATCCATCTCCGCAAGTTGCAATTCAGGATTAAGCACTTCAAAGTTCTGAAGAGCCGAGTTCAACTCACCTGCCAAGAATGTTTTGGCATTCGAGATATGGAGTTTTACGGTCTCCCCATTGGCTTCCGAGCCCTCCTTACGAATAAAGCGAACCTGTTTAAGATTGAGGATGAGATTGGTTACATCAGTGATAACACCGGGGATAGTAGCAAATTCATGATCAATACCGCTGATCTTGACAGCGCAAATAGCATATCCTTCAAGTGAGCCAAGCAGCACACGACGGATAGCATTGCCTATCGTAATACCATACCCCGGTTCGAGAGGACGAAACTCAAAAGTTCCTTTCGTCGCACTCGAATCCAACATTATCACCTTATCAGGTTTGATGAAATCTAATATTGCCATGAATTTAAAGTTTATTGTTTAGAGTACAACTCGACGATTAACTGCTCCTTGATATTCTCAGGAATCTCCTCACGTTGCGGAACGTTGAGATACTTACCTGCCTTGTCAGCCTCGTTCCACTCCAACCAACTGTATTTACTATGATTGAAGCCTTCGAGAGAAGCAGCAATAACCTCAAGAGACTTTGCCTTTTCACGGACAGCCACTACTTGACCCGGTTTCACCTGATACGAGGGGATGTTTACCACCTTGCCGTCAACGGTGATGTGACGGTGGCTGACCATTTGGCGTGCAGCAGCACGAGTAGGAGCGATACCGAGACGATAAACGATGTTATCCAAACGGCTCTCAAGGAGTTGAAGCAGAATTTCACCCGTAATACCTTTTGCACGCTGTGCTTGGGCAAAAAGGAGACGGAACTGACGCTCAAGCACACCATAAGTGTACTTCGCTTTTTGTTTCTCTGCTAACTGAGTACCATACTCGGAGTTCTTTTTACGACGGTTGACACCGTGTTGTCCGGGAGCATAGTTGCGTTTATCTAGCACTTTATCCGGACCGAAGATTGGTTCACCGAAACGACGTGCAATACGTGATTTTGGACCTGTATATCTTGCCATAATTTTTTTGTAAGTTAAAAGGGTTAGTGTTCTTTCAAATGCGAAACACTTTTCATTTTCCAACTGATTTATTAGCCGATATTTTCATCGCTTAATCGGGGAGGAAAATTTCAGTAGAAACCGTTATTTTTCGCATCATCAGAACCGTACTTAATTATTAAACACGGCGACGTTTTGGTGGACGGCAACCATTGTGCGGCATCGGAGTAACATCGATAATCTCCGTAACCTCAATACCAGTTGCGACGCATGCACGGATTGCAGACTCACGACCTTGTCCCGGACCTTTAACATATGCTTTCACTTTGCGGAGTCCCAAGTCGAAAGCGACTTTACCGCAATCTTGTGCAGCCATTTGTGCTGCATAGGGAGTATTCTTTTTGGAGCCACGGAAGCCCATCTTGCCTGCCGATGACCATGAGATAACCTGACCATCTGCATTAGCAATAGTAACGATAACATTGTTGAAAGAAGACATCACGTGCAGTTGACCGACACCGTCAATCTTTACAACGCGCTTCTTGGTTGCAATTGCTTTCTTTGCCATAATTTGATAGATATTATGTATTGGTTTAACTTGCTAATTTGCGAAGATTACTTCGTAGCCTTCTTCTTATTAGCAACGGTTTTCTTTTTACCTTTGCGCGTACGAGCGTTGTTCTTCGTCGATTGACCACGAACAGGCAAACCGAGACGATGACGAACTCCACGGTAACAACCGATATCCATCAAACGTTTGATGTTGAGTTGAGTTTCCGAACGAAGATCACCTTCTACTTTGTACTTAGCACCGATGATCTCACGGATTTTAGCTGCTTGGTCATCCGTCCAATCCTGTACCTTGATGCTTGGGTCAACGCCTGCCTCTGCCAGAATTTTCTTTGCGCTTGAACGACCTATTCCGTAGATGTAAGTCAAACCGACTTCACCGCATTTATTCTGCGGCAGATCTACACCGACAATTCTTATAGCCATAATTTTAAACTAAAGGATAAATTTGTTTTTAATTGTTTCTAAATTTTGAGAACTGATGTTCTTGACCTGATAGACTCCGATTGCGCTTATCCCTGACGCATCTTCATCTTTGGGTCTTTCTTGTTGATTACATACAAGTGGCCTTTGCGACGTACAATTTTGCAGTCCGCATTGCGCTTCTTGATAGATGCTCTAACTTTCATTGTTACAGAGTTAGTTTTATTGTTTATTTATAACGGAACGAAATACGCCCTTTGGTTAAATCATAAGGACTCATCTCCACTTTTACACGGTCTCCTGCAAGAATCTTGATGTAATGCATACGCATCTTGCCTGAGATATGCGCTGTGATGAGTGGACCATTTTCGAGTTGAACGCGGAACATCGCATTCGAGAGAGCCTCGGTTATAACGCCGTCCACTTCGATAGCATCTTGCTTTGCCATACTAAATGTTGGATTTAACAGTGATTAAATAAAACGGTCTCCCAAGACCCCCTTAATATAGTCGAACGTAGAAAGAATGTCCGCCTTACCATTGCGCACACACACAGATAATTCATAGTGTGCTGCAGGTTTGCGATCAGCCGTGCGTGCCGTCCAGCCGTCTTCTTCAATGATTACATTGCGACGTCCGAGACAAATCATCGGTTCAATAGCCAATGTCATACCCGATTTGAGTACAATTCCGTTGCCACGCCGTCCATAATTGCACACTTCCGGTTCTTCGTGCATTTCGCGTCCGATACCATGTCCCACAAACTCGCGAACCACGGAATACCCTGCACGTTCGCAATGTTCTTGGATAGTAGCACCGATGTCTCCAAGACGGCGGCCTGTAACAGCCTGCCCGATACCGAGATATAGTGCTTCTTTAGTCGTACGCATCAGTTGCAAAGTTTCCGGTGCCACATTTCCGACAGGGAAAGTATAAGCACTATCCGAACAATATCCTTTCAAGGATATTACAGAATCCACAGAAACAATATCTCCATCCTGAAGAATCTGTTTTTCTGACGGAATACCGTGTACAACCTGTTCATTGACCGAAGTACAAAGAGTAGCAGGATATCCTTCGTAGCCAAGGCAAGCGGGAACACCGCCATTGTCCATAATAAATTCGTAGGCTATCCTGTCCAATTGAGCGGTAGAAACACCCGGCTTAATAGCCTTTGCCACCTCGGCATAGGTTTTACCCAGCAAGATGTTGCTCTCTCGCATCAGTTCTACTTCTTCGTCAGTCTTAAGGAAAATCATCTTAAAAGATTACCCAAATAGTCCACAATTAGTAAGCCATTGCGCCGGAACGACCTTTGATACGCATACCCGACTCAAAGAAACCATCATAGTGGCGCATCAGCAAGTGGCTCTCAATCTGTTGGAGTGTATCCAAGATAACGCCCACCATAATCAGCAAAGAAGTACCACCGAAGAACTGTGCAAAGCCCATACTCACGCCACAAAGACGTGCAAAAGCAGGCAAAACAGCAATGACAGCCAACAGGATAGAGCCCGGCAATGTAATACGAGACATTATAGTATCAATGTACTCAGCCGTTTTCTTACCCGGTTTTACACCCGGAATAAATCCATTATTCAGTTTCAGATTTTCTGCCATCTGAACAGGGTTGATGATAATAGCGGTGTAAAAATAAGTAAAGAGGATGATGAGTATGGCAAAAACGAGATTGTACCAAAAGCCGTCATTATCCATAAATGCTCTTACAAACGCACTACTGCTGTCAGCACGGAAACCAACGATAGCGATAGGAATAAACATAATTGCCTGAGCAAAAATGATAGGCATCACGTTAGCGGCGTTGACTTTAAGAGGAATGTACTGACGCACACCGCCGTATTGTTTGTTACCTTGAATGCGTTTCGCATATTGTACAGGGATTTTACGGGTACCTTGTACCAGCATAATTGCAAAAGCAAACACGAAGAGCAATATGACAATTTCTGCTATGAATACAATCAGACCACCACCTGCGTCGTTCAAACGACTGGAAAACTCCTGAATGAGTGCACTCGGGAAACGCGCTATGATACCAATCAAGATGATAAAAGAAATACCATTTCCTACACCGCGATCGGTAATACGCTCACCCAACCACATTACGAACATAGAGCCAGCACAGAGGAGGACAGTAGAAGAAATCGTAAACCAGTTGAAACCGATAGCCAACGGCTGACCAGCTTGTGCCATCTGTACCGAAAGGTTAACCAAGTAACTCGGTCCCTGGAACAGAAGTATAGCCACGGTCAGATAGCGCGTAATCTGGTTCATTTTCTGACGTCCGGATTCGCCTTCTTTCTGCATTTTCTGGAAATAAGGCACTGCAATAGTGAGCAGTTGGATTACAATAGAAGCAGAGATATAAGGCATAATACCGAGCGCAAAGATGGATGCATTGGAGAACGCACCACCGGAGAACATATCCAGAAGCGCCATTAAGCCACCTGCTGTCTGCGAGTGCAGGGCAGTAAGTGCCGCAGGGTCAATACCAGGAAGAACGATGAACGAACCGAAGCGATAGATCAGTACGAACAAAAGCGTGGTCAGCAATCGGTTGCGGAGATCCTCTATCTTCCAGATATTCTTACATGTTTCGATAAATTTCATACTTTGCGTTGTTTGCAGAAGTATTCCCGAGCAGGTAACAGAACCTGTTCGGGAAACCTCTCAGTAAATTAGATCTTAACGATAGTACCACCAACAGCCGTGATAGCCTCTTCAGCAGATTTGCTGAATGCGTTCGCCTCGACAGTCAGTTTTGCGGTAAGTGTACCGTTGCCAAGAATTTTAACAAGGGTTGTCTTGTTGATGAAACCAGCCTCGTGCAATTCGACCAAGCCGATTTTCTCGAGATGCTTTGCATCAGCTAAAGCCTGAAGAGTAGAGAGGTTGATAGCCTTGTACTCAACGCGGTTGATATTTTTAAAACCGAACTTAGGCAAACGACGCTGCATAGGCATCTGACCGCCTTCGAAACCAATCTTCTTCGAGTAGCCAGAACGCGATTTTGCACCCTTATGACCACGTGTAGAAGTTCCGCCGAGTCCCGAACCGGCACCACGACCGATACGTTTTGCGGTTTTCACCGAACCAGCAGCCGGAGTTAAATTATGTAATTCCATTGCTTTTACGTATTAATCAATTACTTTAACCAAATGTTTTACCTTCTCCACCATTCCGAGAATAGCAGGAGTAGCCTCGTGTTCCACGATGGCGTTGATTTTACGAAGACCGAGAGCTTCCATAGTAGCCTTCTGTACTTTCGGGCAGCGGATGATGCTGCGTACTTGTTGAATCTTGATTGTAGCCATAGTGATGAGAATTATCCGTTAAACACAGTAGAGAGGCTCACACCGCGGTTCTGGGCAACAGTGCGTGCGTCACGCAGTTCTGCGAGAGCGGCAACAGTAGCCTTGACGAGGTTATGAGGGTTGGAAGAGCCTTTTGCCTTAGCGAGCACGTCGGTAACGCCGACAGACTCGAGAACGGCACGCATAGCACCACCGGCTTTCACACCGGTACCGTGAGTAGCGGGTTGAATATATACGCGAGCACCGCCAAATTTAGCATATTGCTCGTGAGGAATTGTACCATTGAGTACAGGCACCTGGATAAGGTTTTTCTTAGCAGACTCGGTAGCCTTTGCGATAGCAGCGGTAACCTCGCCTGCTTTACCCAAACCATAGCCAATGATGCCGTTTCCGTCTCCGACAACAACGATGGCTGCAAATGTAAAGGTACGTCCACCTTTCGTAACTTTAGTTACGCGGTTGACTGCGACAAGGCGCTCCTTGAGTTCCAAGTCTTGTGTTGTTTTAACTCGATTCATTGTTAGTCAGCGTGTTTAGAATTTGAGACCTGCTTCACGAGCAGCATCTGCCAATGATTGAACTCGACCATGATAGAGGTAGCCGTTACGATCGAACACTACTTCCTGAATGCCGGCTTTTTGTGCAGCCTCTGCAATCATTTTACCTACCTGAGCGGCTTTCTCGCTCTTAGTCATTTTATCTTTAATTCCGAGAGATGAAGCATTAGCGAGTGTAACCCCCTTGAGATCATCGATCACCTGAGCGTAAATTTGGCTGTTGCTACGGAATACTGTCAGACGAGGACGTTCAGCAGTACCCGATACTTTTGTACGGATAGATGCTTTAATTTTAAGTCTTCTTGCAATTTTCTGATTCATAACTTATTCCTTTCTATTATTTACCAGCCGATTTACCAGCCTTACGACGTACAACTTCACCTTGGAACTTAACACCCTTGCCTTTGTAAGGTTCAGGACGGCGGAACGAGCGGATTTTAGCGCAAACCTGACCAAGAAGTTGTTTGTCAGCCGATTCCAAGAAAATAAGCGGGTTTTGGTTACGCTCCGACTTGGTTTCCACCTTAATTTCTTTCGGCAAACCGAGATAGATAGGGTGAGTATAACCCAAAGTAAGGTTCAGTACCTGCGGCTGAAGCATTTCCACGCGGAAACCGACACCGACAAGTTCAAGAACTTTCTTATAGCCATCGTGTACACCAACAACCATATTATGAATCAATGCGCGATACAAACCATGTTTAGCGCGACTTTCTTTTTCGTCATTCGGACGAGTAACGTGGCAAACGCCATCCTCAACGGTAACTGTAATCAAAGGATCAACCACCTGAGTAAGTTCTCCCTTAGGACCTTTTACGGTTACCACATTTTCGGGGCTAACGGTTACAGTTACGCCTGCAGGGATTGCGATAGGTAATTTACCAATTCTTGACATAGTCTTCTCCTCCTTACATTAATAAACATAACAAATAACCTCACCACCCAATTGCTGTCCAAGGGCTTCTTTGTTGGTCATCACACCTTTCGAAGTAGAAAGGATGGCGATACCCAATCCGTTCAGCACGCGCGGCATCTCACGATAGCCCACATACTTACGAAGACCCGGGGTGGATACACGTTGCAAACTCTTGATGGCGTTAACTTTGTTAACGGGATCATACTTCAGAGCGATCTTGATTGTGCCCTGAGGTCCATCTTCCACGAACTTGTAAGAGAGGATATAACCTTTCTCAAACAAGATACGAGTGATCTCTTTCTTCAGATTCGAAGCAGGCACCTCAACTACGCGATGACCGGCTTTGATTGCATTTCTGAGACGAGTCAGATAATCTGCGATAGGATCTGTCATAAATGTTTTGTTGTTAAATTAATCCCGACTGTCGGGACAATATTTAATAATAAGTTATTTTTAGTCGCTGACATCTTTACAGATGGCGCAACCTTTTCACATCCACAAATATCGTGCCACAATATATTGTAAAACAAACAAACATTAATAGAAAGGTTACTTAAAAGTAGCCTATCCTACTCACATCCTATGCACATCCTATGCTGAATGGCGCACAAAACATATTTAACATTTATTATCCTACAATGACATAGTGTCAGTCATTTGCAGATAGAGTCGGCAGTTCCAAAGAGGGAAAATGCCAATGACTATATGGCAGTCCCGAAGGAGTAAGGAAACTCCTTCGGGGCGTATAGTTTCAGTACGATTACCAACTTGCCTTCTTCACTCCGGGGATAAGCCCTTTGGAAGCCATCTCACGGAACTGAATACGTGACAAACCGAATGCACGCATATAACCTTTCGGACGACCCGTAATCTTGCAGCGGTTGTGCAGACGAACAGGGCTAGCGTTCTTAGGCAGAGACTGGAGACCGATATAGTCGCCATCCTTGAGGAGTTGGGCGCGTTTCGCAGCATATTTAGCGACGAGAGCGGCGCGTTTTACCTCGCGGGCTTTCATTGATTCTTTTGCCATAGCGATTACTTTTTGAATGGTAAGCCAAACTCGCGGAGGAGAGCGAAACCTTCTTCATCGGTTTGCGCAGTGGTAACGAACGTGATGTTCATACCGAGCAGTTTGGTAATGTTATCAATGTTAATTTCCGGGAAGATAATTTGCTCTTGGATACCAAGGGTATAGTTACCACGTCCGTCCATCTTGTTCTCGATACCTTTGAAGTCGCGGATACGAGGGAGAGCGACGCGAACGAGACGCTCTAAGAACTCGTACATACGCTCGCCACGAAGGGTTACGCGAACGCCGATAGGCATTTTTTTACGAACCTTGAAGTTGGCAATATCCTTCTTGGAGAGTGTAGCAACGGCTTTCTGACCGGAGATGGCTGTCATTTCTGCTTGAGCGACATCAACGATCTTCTTGTCGGCAACAGCCTCGCCCAGGCCTTGATTGAGGACAATCTTGGTGAGTTTCGGGCACTGCATTACTGTAGTGTAGTTGAACTCTTTCATCAAGATAGGAACGATACGTTCCTGATAATCTTGCTTCAGACTTGCTGTATTCATCATTAAATCTCCTTTCCGGTTTTTTTAGATACGCGGACTAACTTTCCGTCTTTCTCCACACGGCCTACGCGAACCGGTTTGCCGTTCTCAACGGGGTTGAGGTTGGAGATATGGATAGAAGCCTCTTGTTTTACGATACCCCCTTGCGGGTTCTTTGCATTAGGTTTGGTACTTTTCGATACCATATTAACACCTTCTACGATAGCACGCTGCTTATCTACAAGCACCTCCAGCACGCGACCGGTTTTGCCTTTCGATGCACCCGCGTTAACGTAAACGGTATCACCTTTCTTAATATGTAATTTTGCCATTACTGTAATAATTTAGATGATTAAAGCACTTCAGGTGCCAGAGAAATAATCTTCATATTGGTTTGACGGAGTTCTCGAGCCACGGGTCCGAAGATACGCGAGCCGCGTATTTCACCGGCGTTGTTAACAAGCACGCATGCATTGTCATCGAAGCGGATGTAACTACCATCGGCACGGCGAACCTCTTTCTTCACGCGGACAACGATAGCGCGGCTAACCGCACCGTCCTTGATGTCAGAGGAAGGAATAACGCCCTTAACTGCTACCACGATGGTGTCGCCGAGGGTGGCGTAACGTTTTTTGGTTCCGCCCAGTACGCGGATGCACAATGCCTCTTTAGCACCGGAGTTGTCCGCAACCGTAAGTCTTGATTCTTGTTGTATCATAATTACTTAGCCCTTTCAATAATTTGAGTTAGACGCCAACGAACAGTTTTGCTCAGCGGACGAGTCTCCATAATGCGGACGGTATCGCCGATACCACACTCGTTTTTCTCGTCATGAACATGGAACTTGCGAGTTTTATTGACAAACTTGCCATAGATGGGGTGTTTCTCTTTCCACTTAACGGCTACGACAATGGTCTTATCCATCTTGTTGGAAACGACAACGCCCACACGCTCTTTTCTTAAATTTCTTGTTTCCATTTCACTTTCGTTTTTTACTTGGTTAATTCTCTTGCACGGAGTTCGGTTGCAAGGCGTGCGATTGTCTTACGAGCAACCTTAATCTGCAACGGATTGTCGAGCGGAGAAATGCTGTGATTCAGTTTGAGACGTACGAGTGCATCTTTTTCTGCAGCAAGACGCTCTTGGATCTCAGCGGTAGTTAATTCTTTAATTTCAGCTGTTTTCATAATCCTGATTAAACATTTTGGGTTGGGTCGTAATCACGTCTTACGACAAACTTAGTAGTGATAGGAAGTTTTTGAGCAGCCAAACGAAGAGCCTCTTTGGCAACCTCGTAAGGAACGCCGTCAACCTCGAAGATGATACGTCCGGGCTCCAATGGAACTACGAATCCCTCGGGAGCACCTTTACCTTTACCCATACGGACATCCAGAGGTTTTTTAGTGATAGGTTTATCCGGGAACACGCGAATCCATACCTGACCTTGACGTTGCATGTAACGTGTTACAGCAACACGGGCTGCTTCGATTTGACGACCTGTCAACCAGATGGTACCAAGCGATTTGATACCGAATGAGCCGAATGCCAACTCATTGCCGCGTTGCGCGATGCCTTTGATACGGCCTTTTTGCGAGCGGCGGAATTTCGTTTTCTTAGGTTGTAACATAACTGTTGTAATCTACAAATCGGTTAAACTTATTGTTTTTTGTTTCTGCGGAAGCCCCCCTTACGATCCCCATCACGACGGTCGTTGCGGCGATCCATGCCACGCCCTTCCTGTTTCTGGGTAAAGTTGGGAGCGAGATCCTTTTTGCCGTAAACTTCGCCACGGCAGATCCAAACCTTAACACCGATAACCCCCACTTTGGTGATAGCACCAATCTGGCAGTAGTCGATGTCAGCACGCAGTGTGTGTAGAGGAGTACGTCCTTCTTTGTACATCTCTTTACGTGCCATCTCGGCACCATTCAGACGACCGCTGACTTGCACCTTGATACCCTCAGCGCCCATACGCATAGTAGAAGCGATGGCCATCTTAACGGCACGACGGTAAGCCACTTTGCCTTCCAATTGACGTGCAATTTTGGTAGCAACGATAGTTGCATCCAACTCAGGACGTTTTACCTCGAAGATGTTGATTTGAACATCTTGTTTGGTGATTTTTTTGAGTTCCTCCTTCAATTTGTCAACCTCTTGTCCACCCTTACCGATGATAAAACCGGGGCGAGCGGTGCAGACAGTTACAGTTACAAGTTTCAGAGTTCTTTCGATAACGATACGGGAAATACTAGCCTCAGCAAGACGGGCGTTGAGGTACTTACGAATTTTAGTATCCTCTACGATAGTATCTCCGTAATTCTTACCGCCAAACCAGTTGGAATCCCAACCACGAACAATACCGAGGCGGTTTGCAATAGGATTAATTTTCTGTCCCATTTTGTTGATTACTTTTCAGCGTTAGTATTTTTAGTATCTACGAATACAGTAACATGATTGGAACGTTTGCGGACGCGGTAGCCACGACCTTGAGGAGCGGTCAGCAGACGCTTGAGCATCATTCCGCCGTCAACCATGATATTGCTTACATACAGTGTTTCCTGATCGGCTTTTTTACCGGTTTTTGCTTCCCAGTTGGCGATAGCCGATTTCAGGACTTTTTCCATAGCACGCGATGCCTCTCGTGTAGAGAAATGCAAAGCACCCAGTGCGCGGTTCACTTCCATACCACGAATCATGTCAGCAACAAGGCGCATTTTGCGTGGAGATGTAGGAACGTTGTTAACCTTAGCAAAGTACAGACTCTTACGAGCCTCTTTCATTGCCTCGGCTGTATTATGTTTTCTAGCACCCATTTTGAATTCTAAAATTTAATTTGTTGTTTGAATGATTCAATGGATTACTTCTTGTTATTGCCGGCATGACCACGGAAGGTGCGTGTAGGAGCGAATTCGCCCAACTTGTGTCCAACCATATTCTCCGTTACATAAACAGGAATGAACTTATTTCCATTGTGAACTGCAATAGTATGACCTACAAAATCCGGAGAAATCATAGAAGCACGGCTCCAAGTCTTGACAACTTCTTTTTTGCCAGACTCATTCATAGCCAACACCTTGTCCTCCAACTTGACATTGATAAACGGTCCTTTTTTTAATGAACGACTCATAATGTTGTTACGATTTTAATAGGTTATTTCTTTCTTCTTTCGATTATGAACTGATTGCTCTGGTTCTTCGGGTGACGAGTCTTGTATCCCTTAGCGAGCAAGCCCTTGCGAGAACGCGGATGTCCACCGGACGCACGACCTTCACCACCACCCATCGGGTGATCTACAGGGTTCATAACAACACCACGGTTGCGAGGACGGCGACCGAGCCAACGGCTACGACCAGCCTTACCACTCTTCTCCAATGCGTGATCGCTATTGCCGACTACACCAACGGTAGCCTTGCATGTGGCGAGCACCTTGCGCAATTCACCCGAAGGCAACTTGATGATTGCATACTTATCTTCACGCGAAGAGAGTTGTGCAAACACACCAGCCGAGCGAACCATACAAGCCCCCTGTCCCGGACGCAACTCAATGTTGTGAATGAGTGTTCCGAGAGGGATATTTGCCATCGGAAGGGCGTTTCCTACTTCAGGAGCAGCATCTGCTCCCGACATAACCGTTTGACCTACTTGCAGTCCGTTAGGTGCAAGAATGTAACGTTTCTCACCATCAGCATAGAACAAGAGAGCGATGCGAGCCGAGCGGTTCGGATCATACTCAATCGTTTTAACTGTAGCGGGTACACCATCTTTGTTACGTTTGAAGTCAATTACACGATATTTCTGCTTGTGTCCGCCGCCGATGTAGCGCATGGTCATCTTACCTGTATGGTTACGACCACCCGTTTTGCGTTTTCCGAACACAAGAGATTTCTCCGGAGCACTTGCGGTAATTGTCTCAAATGCACCGATAACTTTGTGTCTTTGCCCCGGTGTAGTGGGCTTAAATTTACGTACAGCCATTTTTAGATATTGCTATAAAAATCGATTGTTTCACCTTGTTTCAATGTAACGATAGCCTTCTTGTACGCCTGTTGTGCACCGCGAAGCAAGCCGCTCTTGGTATAGCGTTGTTTTACTTTGGGAGCGACAATAAGGGTATTTACATCCTCTACCTGTACATTGTACATTTCTTCTACTGCCTTTTTGATTTCAACCTTGTTGGCAGTACGTTCTACTCTGAAACCGTAACGGTTCAACTTTTCGCCAGCGGCGGTCATCTTCTCAGTGACGATCGGTTTGATAATAATTGCCATAGTTGTAACCTCCTTATGCGTTAAAAGTTGCCTCGATAGCGGCAGCCGAAGCCTCGGTAAGAACCACTACATTCGAGTTCATAATAGTGTAAGTATTCAGTTCGTTAGCCGAAACAACGTTAACCCGCTGCAGATTGGCAGCCGACTTGATTGCGTTGGTGTTAGCATCGCTCACGATGAAAGTCACTTTCTTGCCTGCTACATTGAGATTGTTGAGAACCTCTACCATTGCTTTGGTCTTAGGAGTCTCGAAAGTGAGAGCGTCCAAAACAAGAATCTGCTCTTGTTTAGCACGAAGGCTGAGAGCCGATTTACGAGCCAATTGTTTTACTTTGCGGTTGAGTTTGAAAGCATAACTGCGGGGAACGGGACCAAAAATAGTACCACCGCCTACGCGAACCGGCGATTTGAAATCACCCGGACGTGCACCTCCGCCGCCCTTCTGACGACCGAGTTTGCGTGTAGAGTGGGCATTCTCGCTACGTTGTTTTGCTTTAGCTGTACCCTGACGGTTGTTTGCCAAGTATTGCTTAACGTCCAAGTAGATAGCATGTTCGTTAGGCTCAATACCGAAGATTGCGTCGTTGAGAACAACCTTCTTGCCGGTCTCTTTGCCGGCCATATTCAAAATACTAAGTTCCATACTAAATTACTTGTTAAGAATAACGATTGAATTTTTAGCACCCGGAATACTACCCTTGACCATAATCAAGTTGTACTCGGGGATAACTTTGAGAACAACAAGGTTTTGAACCGTGATACGGTCTTGTCCCATGTGTCCGCCCATACGTGTACCCGGGAATATACGGCTCGGGTATGCACAAGCACCCACAGAACCTGGTGCACGCAGACGGTCGTCCTGACCGTGAGTCGATTGACCAACGCCACCGAAGCCGTGTCGTTTTACGACACCTTGGAAACCTTTGCCTTTGCTGGTACCAATCACATCGATGTAGGTATTCTCCTCGAATACGTCAGCGACCGTGATGGTATCGCCCAAATGGAGTTCTTTGCCGAACTCGTCGAACTCTGCGAGGTGGCGCATAGGTTGAACGCCTGCAGCCTTGAAATGACCTGCTTCAGCCTTGTTGGTGTGTTTCTCGCTCTTCTGCATGAAACCTACCTGAACAGCCTGATAGCCATCTTTCTCAACGGTTTTCAGTTGCGTTACAACGCAAGGACCTGCCTCGATAACGGTGCATGGGATATTTTTGCCATCAGCACCGAATACGGAAGTCATTCCGATTTTTTTTCCTAATAATCCTGGCATTTTACCGATTGTTAGTTTGTTAATAAATTAGCCGTTCTCGCCCGCGGACTGACACCTTCACCCGAAGATTACTCGGTCATTTACCGAGGGAAACGGTCGTTTGTCGATGCATAATGCGTAATGCACAATGCAAATGTTGTTTCTTTTTCGATTACGCTTTGATTTCTACCTCAACACCGCTGGCAAGTTCGAGTTTCATCAGAGCCTCGATGGTCTTGCTATTTGCATTGTAGATGTCAATCAGACGTTTGTAACTCGAGAGTTCAAACTGCTCGCGACTCTTCTTGTTAACGAAAGTGGAACGGTTAACAGTGAAGATACGTTTGTGGGTAGGCAATGGAATAGGACCGCTGATTACGGCACCCGTAGCCTTTACCGTTTTAACGATTTTCTCTGCCGACTTGTCCACCAGGTTGTGGTCGAACGATTTCAGTTTGATACGAATTTTCTGACTCATGTCTAATTTAATGATTTAATAATTTTACGATTTGACAATTTACAAATTGTCCGATTTATAAATAGAGTGCGAGACACCTAAAGAGTCATTTGCTTAGAATGACCCGCAGTCTATCGGGAGGATTGTGCGCCTGTGCGCACACAGGCGCACAATCCGTTATTTTTCGTTGTACCGCAGTTTTCGTACTTTACGTAAATTACGCAGATTATGAAAACCACGCACGCATTATACCAAGTCGGCACGTCCGCCACATTCGGTAAGCACTGCTTTGGCGATTGCGCTCGAAACAGGCTCGTAGTGCGAGAACTCCATACTGGAAGTAGCACGACCGGAAGTGATGGTACGAAGAGCGGTTACATAACCGAACATCTCGCTCAAAGGCACTTTGGCTTTTACGATACGTGCGCCCGTGCGAGCGGTATCCATACCCTCTACCTGTCCGCGACGTTTGGTCAAGTCGCCAATAACATCACCCATATTCTCTTCAGGTGTTACCACCTCAACCTTCATAATAGGCTCCATAAGAACCGGTTTTGCCTTAACACATGCGTTTTTGAATGCCATCTGGGCGCATATTTCGAATGACAACTGGTCGGAGTCAACGGGGTGGAAACTACCATCGATAACCGTAACCTTAAGTTGGTCAACCGGATAACCGGCAAGGACACCGTTCTTCATTGCGGACAGGAAACCTTTCTCGATAGAAGGGATAAATTCCTTAGGAATGTTACCGCCTTTCACTTCGTTCACGAATTGGAGAGTGCCCTCGAAATCGGGGTCTGCCGGTTCAACACGAACGAACATATCAGCGAATTTACCGCGTCCACCGGACTGTTTCTTGTAGGTCTCACGCAGTTCAACCGGCATAGAGATTGCCTCGCGGTATGCTACTTGCGGACGCCCCTGGTTGCATTCTACCTTGAACTCACGTTTCAGACGGTCGATAATAATCTCAAGGTGCAACTCCCCCATACCGGAGATGACAGTCTGACCTGTCTGCTCGTCGGTTTTAACGGTGAATGTCGGGTCTTCTTCCGCCAACTTAGCCAAGCCCACACCGAGTTTGTCAAGGTCTGCCTGGCTCTTCGGCTCTACCGAAACACCGATTACAGGAGCGGGGAATTCGATAGACTCGAGTACAATAGGATGTTCCTCATCGCAGAGTGTATCACCCGTGCGGATATCCTTGAAACCTACGCCTGCTCCGATATCACCTGCTGCGATAAAGTCCACAGGGTTCTGGTGGTTGGAGTGCATCTGGAAGATACGCGAGATACGCTCTTTTTTGCCGGAACGGGGGTTGTAAACATACGAACCTGCCTCCAACTTACCCGAATAAACGCGGAAGTAGCAGAGACGCCCCACATACGGGTCGGTAGCGATTTTGAACGCCAAAGCACAGAGCGGCTCGTTGTCATCCGGTTTACGGCTGATAGCCTCACCCGTACGGGGATCAGTACCATCAATCTCCGGTGTATCCAGCGGACTCGGAAGGTAAGCGCAGACTGCGTCAAGCATCGTCTGCACACCCTTGTTCTTGAACGAAGAGCCGCAGATAACAGGGAATATATGCATACCGATAGTACCTTTGCGGATAGCGGCACGAATTTCGTCCTCTGTAATTGTAGAGGGATCGGAGAAGTATTTCTCCATCAATGTATCATCAAACTCTGCGACGGTCTCAAGCATTTTGTCGCGCCACTCCTCTGCCTCTGCAACGAGGTCAGCAGGAATGTCATCCACCTCATACTCGGCACCCATCGTCTCATCGTGCCAAAGAATAGCCTTCATTGTAACAAGGTCAACCACCCCTTTGAAAGTCTCTTCGTTCCCGACAGGGATTTGGAGAGGGCAAGGCGTAGCCCCGAGTACCTCCTTGATCTGGCGAACCACATCAAAGAAGTTGGCACCCGAGCGGTCCATCTTGTTTACATAGCATAGACGCGGCACGTTGTACTTATCAGCCTGACGCCAAACGGTTTCCGACTGCGGTTGAACACCACCTACAGCACAGAGAGCCATGACGGCACCGTCAAGAATACGGAGCGAGCGTTCCACCTCTACGGTAAAGTCCACGTGCCCCGGAGTGTCTATGAGGTTGATTTTGTACTTATCGCCCTTGTACGGCCAATAAGTGGTGGTTGCCGCAGAAGTGATAGTGATACCACGCTCCTGTTCCTGAACCATCCAGTCCATAGTAGCAGCACCATCATGCACTTCACCGATTTTGTGTGTCAGACCGGTGTAGTACAGGATACGTTCGGAGGTAGTTGTCTTACCGGCATCGATGTGCGCCATGATACCGATGTTTCTGTTTAATTTCAGATCGTGTTTAGCCATTGTTTCTTTTCCTTATTATATACACGCGCGTACGTGCGTATTAGAAACGGAAGTGTGCGAATGCACGGTTAGCCTCAGCCATACGGTGCATATCCTCTTTGCGTTTGAAGGCACCACCCTGGTTGTTGTAGGCATCCATAATCTCGGCTGCAAGTTTCTCCGCCATGGAATGACCGCCGCGTTTGCGTGCAAAAGCGATCATATTCTTCATAGCAATCGAGCCTTTGCGGTCAGCACGAATCTCGGTAGGCACTTGGAAAGTAGCACCGCCGATACGTTTCGATTTCACCTCAACCAGAGGAGTAATGTTGTCAAGAGCCTGTTTCCAGATATCCAAAGCCGACTTGTCTTCCGACTTCATTTTCTGTTCCACCACTCCCAAAGCGGTATAGAAGACACCATAGGAAGTGTTTTTCTTACCATCGAGCATCAGGTGGTTTACAAACTTAGCCACCATTACCTCGCCATAAACGGGATCCGGAAGGATTACACGTTTTGTTGGTTTTGCTTTTCTCATTGTTGTTAAATTAATTTTTGGTTGTCATCGCTTCAGCCGGAACAGTTCGCAATGCATAATGCACGATTCACAATTATTCCAACTTACTCAACCGATCAACCCGGTTAATCGTCCCAAATATGGAACTCTCAGTTAGTTTTTGCAGTTTTCAGAACGTATTACTTCTTTGCTTTCGGGCGTTTTGCGCCGTATTTGCTTCGACGTTGCAAGCGGTTAGCCACACCTGCAGTATCCAGTGTACCGCGAACGATGTGATAACGTACACCGGGAAGGTCTTTCACACGACCACCACGTACCATTACGATACTGTGCTCTTGCAAGTTATGTCCTTCTCCCGGAATGTATGCGTTTACCTCCTTCTGGTTCGTCAGACGAACACGCGCCACCTTACGCATAGCGGAGTTAGGCTTTTTAGGAGTTGTTGTGTAAACACGCACACACACGCCACGACGTTGCGGGCAACTGTCCAATGCAGGGCTTTTGCTCTTGTCGATAAGTTCTGCTCTTCCTTTTCTAACCAATTGTTGAATTGTAGGCATTGTAACTTGTTGTTTGTTAATAAATTATTTATCAGTTTCCGCTTTCCCGCTTTTCATTTCTCCGCCGCCGTTCCCGTATATGCACACGCAAGACAACGGTAATCCGCGAAAAAGCGTGCAAAGGTACGACTTTTTTTTGAGATACACAAACATTTTCATAAGAAAATCAACATTTTATGTATTTTGCAATGTTGGGTACTGTCCAATAGCAAAT
>DGIN01000072.1:0-121 GCA_002387325.1 Bacteroidales bacterium UBA4621
TTTGCACAAATAGCGCACAAAGTTACTACATTTTTCCGATATATGCAACGCCCGCAAAACAAAAGCAGCAACTTGCCACCACAGGTATATGTCCTCCTCAAAAATATGCACTTTATGCAAT
>DGIN01000072.1:204-21001 GCA_002387325.1 Bacteroidales bacterium UBA4621
AGAAAAGACGTAGAAAGGACGTAGAAAGAATTGGCTTTTATGCATAGGATAAGCCTATTTTTATGCAGTTTATGCAACACATATAATGCATAAAGTGTATAAAAACCACCGCATAAAGGGTCATGTCGTTGCCGTCTGCTTTAAGGAGTTCTACTCAGCCCACTGTGCTTCGTCTCGCTACGGTGCTCAGTGTGCTACGCGCACCCGCCTTACGCTTCACGTTGCCGTAATTTATATTATGAGGTTAGGCATTAAATATTCTGCATAGGAGACGGCTGCCTGATAAAAACAAAGGCGGGCTGCCCGAAAGCAGTCCGCCCGATGTATTCGCTATGTATGGCAATTATTTCAGCATCTCGATACGTTGCCCGAGGGCATTGTAGATGATACCGTTGCGCAAAATATACACTTGCCCGTTGCGGATAAACTTGATGGCCAAGTCGGTAGCAGCGCCCGTGGTCGGCAGAGCAGAAGGCACTTTGCCATTGGCTTTAACCATAAAGTTATCCATATTGGTGGCTTGTCCATACTCGCTACGTCCCAAGATAGTAATGTTCTGCACGCCGGCTTGAGGGATAGTAAACTTGTACGTGTACCAGCCCTTTTCCGTTTCCGTCGGTACATTGATACCATATCCCTCTATCTGACGGGGGACAAAGCCCAATGTATCCGTACCGGCAATGATATATACACCCTCGGTCGGTTTGTTGGAACCCGAATGGCGATCTACATCCAAGTAGAAATCATACGCCTCGGCCTCTGGGATATCCATTGCAGGCAGTACCAGACGTGTGTACGTAGTTGCAGTCTGATCTTGCAGTTGCAAACAATTCGTCTGATTGCCGTCTCGGTTAGCATCTATGGCAAATAATTTATTTCCACTACCGGATATATGTTCGTTAATCCAACAAGGATGGCTGAATATGCCTTTCTCAAAGCCTTCAAAGTCTTCTATCCACGGAAAATTGGTGATTGTACCACACTCGGTGGAAAATGATAATGATCCTGTATAGATGTCCGCCGACTCCTCGCCGTCCGTGCAAACGGTTACGATGGTAACTTTCAGGTTGTTGTACATACTGGATGCATTGAGATTGCGGAGCACGAGCACCGTATCATTGACCATACCGTCATGCAACACATTCGTACCTTGCATAATGTTTACACGATAACTTGCACCATCGTTCTTTGTATCCCATGCAATACGGGCGGTATCCAGACCTACGGCACTGACACGTACATTCTCTACAGGGAAGCAACTCGGGATCTTGCGGAACGAAGCATCGTCGAAGAATATCTGCCCCTGGTTTGCCCAAGCCTTGAGAATCACATACTGGCTACCTGCTGCAGGCAACGTGAACTTGTATTGTGTATAAGTGGTTGTCGGCTTGAATACACCGATTCTGGTTGCACCATCCAGCGATTGCTTCTCGGTATTGTAGAATACCTCTACACTGTCGGGATACCATGTATTATTGACCGTATTGATACGCGACCAAATAGCCAACTCATATGCATCTGCCTCTGGAATAACCACTTCGGGGAATGCGAATGAACTGCGATAATAGTAACTACTGCTGCGAACACCATACATATACAGGTACTGACTACCCGAGTGAACACCAAGCGAATTGGCGTTTGAAGGAATGAGGCGATAGTTGGAAGCACCCTCGCAAACCTCAGAAACTACACATTTCGGCATAGTATAGACTGTGGAAGATTCGTATGCATAGCCCTCTTCTTCCTCAAAGCCTACATTGTAAGGGAACGTAGTAACAGCACCTGCGCAGTCGGTCAGCCATTGCAGGTTGGTGGTAAGCGTATCTACGGCTTCGCCTGCGGCACAGCGTGCCACAACGCTTACCTCATAGTTGTAGATACGCGATGCACTCAGTCCGTCCAATACGCAGAAAGTATCGGCAACCTGCTTGGTGATGGTGTCGTTGCCACGGAAGATAACGGTATAGCCCGCATCTGCCAAGCCCGACCAAGCCACAGTAGCACTATTGGCAGTGCTGAGAGAATCAATCACGTGCAGGTCGGTTGCCATATCGCATACCGGTACGGGGCGCACCTTGATATCGTCTATATACGCATTGCAGGTGCTGGAAGGACTTTGCGTGGAGTGATAGCGGAAACCGAAATGCGGATCGGTTACGTCTTCCGGACACTCAAGCACCACCTTCACCTCGTTCCATTGGTTGCTGGCACTCGGTGTATAGGAAGCGATAACTTTCCACGTTGCTTTGTCGTTGGCATCGGTCAGATAGCCCACTTCCAACGCTTTCGTATAGTAGGTATAGTCCATCCTGTACCAGAATATCAACTGCTTGCCGGCTATGTTCTCCATCTCCGGCAACAGGGCATATACATCGGTACGGCGATTGCCCAGCACCATCGTCATTCCGCGGCTGCCGCTGTGGCAAGCCGGGGAAGAGGCGGTAACATACACCTGTTCCTTGTCAACCGTATTGGCATCCAGTATATTCCAGCAGCGGGGACCTTCGGTTACGGTGCTGCCCACAGCGTCCATAGTCTCGAAGCCTTCCACCCAAGTCTCGGCGGTGATAACGTCGCACTCGGTAACGAAAACCAGTTGCCCGTCAAACTTCTCCGCAGCCTCCACGTTGTCGCACACGGCGGCAATGGTTACATCAAGCGTGTATTTGGTGGCCGGTGTCAGGTCTTCCAACACTACGGACGGAGTGGTAACTTGGCGGTTAACCAATACATCCTTGCCGTTCTTTACCACCACATTCCACGTGTTCTCCTCGTGTGCGGGAGTCCAAGCGAGTTTGGCACTCGTGGTGGTGATGTCGGTAACAGCCGCCTCTTTCACTTTGCGGCACACTGGCATCATACGCAGGGTGATGTCGTCCAACCGCAACTCACCGTTGATCGGGCGTTCCGTATAGAGAATCACATAGTTGGCACCATCCAATGTCTGAATCGGGTCAAACGCATAGTGCGTATAGTCGGTGGCAATCATACCGGTGCTGCCGATACGGGTTGCCCCCTCGAGCGACGGCGTACTGTTGATATATACGATTATGGAATCCGCCAGAGTCGAAGTGGCATCACCACTGGTCATAGCATAGAAATCCAGTCCTATCTCTTGTCCGGCATTGAAACTCATTGCAGGCAGAGCCAATACCATACCGGGTTTTCTGCTGCTTCCCGGTTCTTTCAGATACAGGTATTGTCTGCCCGACTGAACGGCATAACTGCTGCCTGCTTTCACTCTCCATATCAGATCATCATCTCCTTTGTTGTCGTCAGTACGCGTGTTGGTCCAGCAGATATGCGCATTGCCGTCCCAACCCGTATCAAACGACTCGTTCTCATCATTTGCCTCAAACGAGGTGAAGAGCAGCGTATCGCCTGCAGCGGTAGCCGTATGGTCGGCTGGCTCGCAGATAGTGGTGAAGATCAGTTGCCCCGTCAGTGCTTCCGCACTCTCCACACCATCGCATACCGAACGAATCGTAATATCGAACGTATCCGTAGTGGCAGGCTCCAGATCGATCATTGTGAAAGCGGGCGTACCGGATACGGTCTCTTCAAAATAATGCTCTCCGCTCTTGTTCTCGGCTACTACAGCCCATTCCGTCTCGTTCTTGCCGGGCTTCCAACTGAACGTTGCCTGACGTGCAGACACATCGCCCAACACCAACTTGGTAGGCGGCAGGCAGGCGGGCTCTATCGAAACCAGTATGTCGTCCACTATCGGGGTGATGGCTTGGTTATAGGACTCCAGCAGAATGACATAGTCGCCGCGCACGGGCAGACTGAAGCGGACACGCTGCCATTCGCCCGTGATGTCGGTAACCACGCCCAAACGTATGGCTCCATTGAGCGACTGGTCATTGTTCACCCAGACAACGATACTGTCTTGGTTGCTGTTCGCATACGTTGCTTTTACATAGAAACTGACTTCCGATCCGTCGGCTATTCTCAGTTGCGGGGTCGCCAGTACCACGGAGGTGTTCGCCCCCGGTTTGCCGCTCACTGTGGCAGCCGTAGTGCCAGACACCACATAATCTTTGCCCGCTGTGGTCTTCCATTTGTACCCGGTGGTGCCTTTGCCAGCAAACGTGTTCCAGCACAGTATCTCGTCAAACTCGGTATTGTCTTTGTATTTGTCCATATTGATCTTGATGCTGTCGTGCGCCACGGCAGTCAGCACATCGCACTCGGTGGCAAAAGACAATCGTTTCGTTATAGCCTCCGCCTTGTCGCTGCCGCAATCGGATTGCACGCTGACGATGTAGGTGTATGCGGTGGAATGTTCCAGTCCGCTGATGGTGAACGACGGCGTCGCGGATACGTTGAGCGTAACGGTGTCGGTTTCGCCCGCTTTTACATACTTGGCAATCCAGGCGGTTTCGTCCTTGCCCGCTTTCCAAGTAACCGTAGCGGTGGTCTTGCCGGTCTCTGCTACTTTCAAATCTTTTACGGGAATACATGCGGGCAGGTTCTCCACCGTAATATCGTCAATATACGAGTTGCCGTACGAACGGTCAGCGCAGCCGTATTTGATGGCAATATAGTTGTGGGTGGCGGGTGCGGCGTTCAGGTACACTCTAGCCAATGTCCAACTGTCTTCCTGCTCCAGCGTGTCTATGGCGACAAACGTAGTCGGGTCCGCTGGGTCGCTCATCACACCCGCAATAAATTTCCCGTATCCGTCCTGTACATACCCGTTCTTGTAATAGAACGACAGCATCAACCCGTTGACCGGTACGCTGAATACCGGCAGAACGGCATAGTTCTGGCTTATGCTGCTGCCGCCCGTAAAAATCAGGCTCTTTGCACCATCGTGCGCATCCGTACTGTAATCGGGTTCGTACACGTAAGGGTAGTTGCTGTATGCAATACGGTTCCAGCAATAGGGAATAACATAGTTGCCTTCGGGCATCTCCCCTTCGAAGCCCTCCGCAAAAGGAACGGTCTGTGCCGCGCAGTCGGTACGGAAAGTAAGGCGTGTCCACGTACCCGCACCCTCGCTGCATACCGAACGCACATATGCGGTATATTCCGTATTGGCGGACAGATTGTTGATGGTAGCGGTGGCGGAGGTGGTGTTGGACAGTTTTGTCTCGTCCAAAGACGCACCGGCAAGCACTGCGGCATACTCGTAGCGCACTCCACCGTCCACGGCATCCCACGTGAGCGTAACCGAACTGCTGGTAAGAGCCGATACCGTCAGATTCTTCACATCTCCGCAGACCTTTTTGCTGACTGCGATGTTATCCACGGCAGCGGGCGGATTATCCCCACTGCTGCCGTCATTATGCCAACTGAAGACCAAATAATAGTCGCCTTCCGTGTCGATACTTACTCCGAAAGTTTCCCCTGCCCACGTTGTTTGTTTGTGGAAACAGTACGGATATGTTTCATTGTAGGGATTGCTGCAATTGGCGCGTATAAACCCGGCTTGCTCAATGGCAAGATCCGTTGTGCCTTTGCCGAATCTTGTGATACTACCCAATGTACCATCATAAGTTCCATCCTTTATCGTAATGGAAGCCGGAGTCAGGACAACCTGCATAAAGTCATAACCACTCTCACCGTTACATTTCCAGTCGAAAGAGATGACATAGTCGCCTTTTTCGAAATGGAACGCACGATAGGCAAAGGAGGTCTGCCCCCCATTCATAATGTATGCATTGGATGTACCTCCGTCGCTGCTGATATACAACGCATTGGTGCCGCCGTTGTTGGTGGCTGCACCTATCGCCCACTGGTTGGTTGTTGCATTGGCAAACTGCCAGGAAGCATTGTCCGTTGCGTCCTCAAAGCCCGTGGAGTAGGGCAACGCCGTAGCCGACGTCTGCGCCGTTATCCCACCGGCAAAGAAAACTGACAACAAAAACAAGAAAAGTTTGTTCTGCCTCATAAAAATAGATTTTTTAAGTTAGTAATATATCGTTTATTGTATTTTTCCGTATTTCCGTGTCCCGTATCGGTTCGTGGTATCCATATTATCCGTATTATATCTCCCGTATCGGTTCATAACAATTGAACAAGCCGTTGGACAAACAACGGGCAAAATTACAACTAAAATTCCAATTATGCAAGTGGTAGCGCATAATTGTACGCCAAAAGTCCATTTTTACCGCTTATCCCTTGCGTTTTGTGTACTCCCCCGCCCCATCCGCCCCATCCGCCTTGTCCCTCTTATCCGCCCCATTCGCCCCATTAGTCCTATCCGCTCCATCCGCCCTGCCCCTCTTATTCGCCCCATTCGCCTTATTCGTCCCATCCGCCCTGAAAAATGCCCTGTTCCTCATATACTCTCCCTATAACTGCATCGGGTTATTATCGGGTTATTATCGGGTTATTAACGGGTTATTCGTTATAGGATACGCAGCATTCACTCGGTGTTTGCCCCTTAGCCGGCACCAATCTTCTACCGGGGACGCGGACGCCTCGTCCGCGGTAACCTGTCCCCAAACGGTTTGTGGAGACGCCTCATCCCGCGTCGTCAAACGAATACGCACCGATTACCGTAGCCACAAACCGGTACCGATTGCCCTCTTGTTTCTATGTTGTGCAGCATACGAATTGTATTTTTATACACTTTCAGCCAATTATTACACACCTATATGAGAAATATGCGCTATCTTTGCACACGTTTTGTACGTAAATAGGGTTGTTGTGCCCGTTTGCAAACCAAAACAAGATTAACCTTGTAAATCTAAAATCTCCATAATATGCAGAATTTCTACACTTGTTGTTCCGTTTTGTTATCCCGCTTCCGCACCGCCCTTTCCCGTGCTCGGCGTCTTAGTTCCGTTGTTTCCGCACACGCTCTCCGCGCCTGCGTCCTCCTCTGCGCTGTCGCCATATCGGCAGGGGCAAGGGGAGAACTTACCTCATATCATACACCGGGAATTTACACGACCACTTGGAAACAGAGTTTAACAACATTCAACAACCGTGAATATGAGGTTTACGGTTTTTCTTCCACAGGGTCAAGCAAAAATTATATTTGGGCAGGAACAACCGCTATAAGTGGCGATAATGTAGTATTATCATTTGCGACAACAGATATTGCTGAAAATCTATGGATAAGCAATAAAGTTAACGGACGTGGCACTTCTCTGTCAAACAAAAAAGCAGATGAATTTAATTTGTCGGGATATAGTATGAACTACCGCTCCAATTCTGAATTGGTTATTCGGGTAGAGGGATATGATCAATTCAGTATGTACGGTAAAGACAACAACAAAAACGGACTGAAGTCATTTGTCGTTACCATTGATGATATAGTAGTAACTACAGGAACATCTACTTCTGAAACTGTCAGGCGATATGATATAACAACGGCAAAACACATAATCAAGATAACGGCAACAGGCTCTTCCAATTGTGTATTGAATGGATTTTCATTAAGACTACCTTCCTGCACCCCTCCATCTATCACCACCCAGCCTGTTTCGGCTACTTATGTAGTCGGAGAGACGGCGGCTGCATTGCAGGTGGCGGCAACGGGGGACGGTACGCTTACCTACCAATGGCAAAGCAGTACCGACAACACCACGTTTGACAACATAGCGGGGGAGACCGGTGCTTCATACATCCCCGCCACTGACAAGGCGGGTACTACCTACTACCGCTGCCTTGTCTCCAACGGTACCTGCTCCGCCATATCCGAGGTGGCAACCGTTACCGTCAGAAACACTACCGACCCTGTACAATACACCATCGCCTATCATGCGAATATGCCGGAGGCGTGGGGCAAGACCGTACCTTTCTATGCGGCGAACATACCTGCGGATCCTGCCACTGTAAGCGCAGGCGACACCTATACCCTGTCCGGCAACACGCCTGTTATCAACAAGGACGAGACCACAAACTATCCAATCTACACGTTTGCCGGCTGGAACACGCAGGCGGACGGCAAAGGAACGGCATACAAAGCAGGCGGGAGCATCAGCGATGTGCAGGGCAACATCACGCTCTATGCCCAATGGACACCCCGTGCGTTCAACATCACCTATTACGATGACAACAAGACGACGAAACTCAGTCTAACACCGAACACCTACACTTACCCCGTTTCCACCGTTTTCCCCACTCCGACCAAGACGGGATACACTTTCGTGGGCTGGAAGACTGCAGATGGTGCTACTGTTACCGAGACAAAGGGATACTACGGCGATTTTACCCTCTATGCCGAGTGGAAAGCCACGGTAGTGGACTATACCGACACCTATATCTGGAAGAGTAATTCAAAATACGAAGGTTGTGTGGATAAACCCGATGCCAAAGCGAATGCCAACCAAGATAAAGCCGTTACCAAAAAGACATACTCTTCGTCCACTATCACCGGCGGGGAAAATATGGGGCGTCCTAAGACGCCCGGAGACTACAGTATCACGATAGCCGCCCATACCGGTTTCCTTATCGAATCGATCTGTACATACGGCAAGGTGGAAACGGCATCGCAGTATTCCTGGGACGGCGGTCTGACATGGACGGATTTGGCTGCCTATAAAGAAGATAAGAAGCAGGTGTTTACCGCCCCCGCTGCCGGTGCAGCATCGTTTATTATCAAATGCACCACTACATCAGATAATAACGGCGGTATCTGGTGGCGCAATGCGCTGGTAACGGTCAAGCATGCAGGGAACGTAACGGTAACGCTCAACCCCAACGGCGGTACGCTGACAGACGCAACCGGCTGGACAGCACAAATGGACGGCACCTATACACGGACTGTTGTCAAAGGCAGCAACTTCTCCCTGCCCGAGATAACACAAACAGGACATACGTTCCTCTATTACACCGACGAAACCAATGATGAGTATATGCCCAACAAGCCGTTCATCATCAATGCCGACTATACGTTTACGGCACAGTGGTGTTCTTCTGCTACAAAGCTTCAGTGGAGTGCCACCGACTGGCTGTACGGGGACGGTAACGCTCCTGTTCTCACCTCCACCGGTTTGCCCGCCGATGCACAAATCAAATATGTATCAAGCAACGAGCGTGTGGCAAACATCTCCGACGACGGTCAGGAGATAACCGCCATGATGGAGGGTACGACCACCATCACCGCCCTCTACGACGGCGAGGACGAGTACTGCCCTGCGGAGGCGTCTTATACCCTGCGGGTGGAATGTAACATACCCGCCCCGCAGATTGCAGGCAGCGGCGCACTGGCAGGCTGCAACACATCAATCACCCTGCGTGTGGTGCAGGAAACCGACGGGACTGACTATCCGACCACGGGCTACAGTTTCCAATGGTACAGGAATGGGCAGACGATTACGGGTGCCACCTCCTCCACCTACACAGCTGAGACCGTAGGCGAGTACTATGTGGTGGTACGGGGCAACAGTTGCTCCGTGCTGTCGGTCAACACGGCGAAGATCACCTCATCGGCACCCACGCCCGAGACGGAGGCACTGACCCGTTTCCAGTACTACCGTCCGGGGCATACCTATACCGCCAACGCCGACATACGCCACCTGTTCGCCTACCGCTCTGCTGGCAGCGACAAGACGAAGTGCAACATAACGGCGGTGCGCAAGCGTGCCGGAGCCGCCGATGAGACGATTGCCGATCTGTCGTTCCTACAGACCGTCACAGCTGCGGATGCCAACGGCTGCGACACGGTTACCGCTTCGCTCAACGGAATTTCTACCGACATCGACAACATACTGCGAACGGGCGACACCCTTGTGGTTACGCTCACACCGTACGACAACTGCAACGAACTTGCCACGGCATATGCACGCTCTATCAATATATATATTATAGACAAACCTGCTTTGGCATTTATCATCTCGGGTGCAGACAGTTACACCCGCGACAAAGAGAAACACAGACTGCACGGCGATTTCCTGACGGGTATCAACAAAGCCGACCTTTGCAAGCAGTCGAATATCAAGTGGGCGGAAAGCGACAAGCAAAACGAGTTACCCCTCTATACGGCATTGAAAGGCGAGTTTGAGGTAGTACCGGTCAACGGCTATGCCGCTTTCAATCGGCTCAACTACGAACCATTTGATATCGTGATGCTCACCGACTTCCCCAAGACCGATGCCATCGACAAGAAGACACACCCCGCTTACGGCGTATTGGACTCGCTGGCATATTTGGTGGACTACCGCCCGATGTTCTCCCTCAAAGGGCATATGGCAAAGAAAGAACTGACCACGTGGGCAAACAAAGGTTTCATTGCCAACCCTGCCACACCTTCGGTCAATCCGCAAACGGATATGACCGTACTATGCTACGCACACGGTATCTTCGACGGACTGCAAGACATGAAATATACAGGCACCACCACTCCCACCAAGACCGACTCGCTGACCAAGATTCTTCTTGACGAAGACGGCAATATCGTAGTGCGCATTACCGATGGCGGTGGCTACAACGAAAAGAAAGCCCTGCAAGGATTCGTGGCTGTGGATGCCAACAACTTTGTCAATATCGCTATTATTCCCGAGGGAAAGAGCGGCGGCTCGTTAGTGACATGCTGCGAACGGCAGACCAACATCAACGCACGCCTCCTGCTGCTTTCCATTAATGCGGATGCCACCTCCAAAATTACTTCTATCGGCGAAAAGGCAATTATACAGGGGCTGCACTATCTGCTACAGACCGATGCCGCTGCCGTGAGCGACTGCTCCGTTACCTTCCACAACAACAACGATACCGGTGATCATCTTTGGACGACAGGGAGCAACTGGAGTACGGGGCGTATGCCGCTCAAAGAGCAGAATGTACAGATTATAGCCAACTGCACCGTCAATACCATTGATGCCACCGGTGCGAACATACGTATCGAGCGGGGCAAGACTGTTACTGTCAATAGCAATGCCGCACTCAAAGTAACAGGCAAGATAATGCAGATGGAAGCCTCCAATCACAACGCCACTTCCCCGCTTACCGATCCCAACGTCATCACCATCAAAGCGGATGCCAACGGTACGGGTGCACTCATCCATACTACCGATGACGACGAGACGCTGGCGGCTACCGTGGAACTCTACTCCAAAGCCCACATCGAGACACAGGCAGACGGCACAAAGTTGAAATACTGGCAGTATATCGGTATTCCTGTCAAGGAAGCCCCCGTTCCCCTGAATTTCTACGGCGCACACACCTATCTCTATTCCGAGAGTATGGCAGACAATGCCGGTTGGATACGCAAATTCGACGGTTCTTCGCTGTACGGCGATTTCTCAGGCTATGCCACTTCGCAACCCGCACCGGAGACTTTTGTGTTGAAAGGCGATCTGGTTTCCGCTACCGACCGGCGTATTCCTCTGACGGTTACTGCGGGAGCGGGCGAAGGCTCCAACCTGATCGGCAACTCGTGGACGGCACCCATACGTATCGACTCTCTCAAGACCTCGGATTTCAACAATGCGGAAGCCACGGTGTATATCTACAACACCGGTCGGGATGATTTTAAGGACAACCCCTCGTATATAAAAGGTTCCACCACAGCGGGGCAATGGATGGCAATACCTGTCGAAACGGCGAAGACCAAGGATTGGACAGGTATAAAAGTTATCCCCGCCATGCAGGCTTTTCAGGTGAACACAAGCACAGCCACCGAGTTGTACCTCAACTACAACCGTCTGGTACGCTCCTCTACAACCACTGACATCAACACCCCGTTACGTGCTCCGAAGCGGGGGACGGACGAACTGTCGATGATGCGCGTGCGTGTATCCGACAGCCGCACCCATACCGACCTCTATATAGCACAGCACCCGTTCTTCTCCGACCGGTTCGACAACGGCTGGGATGCCACGTTCATAGGCGGCGACGGGCGCTCGGCTTCGCTCTACGCCATCACGCCTGCGGGCGAAATGGCGGTGGCGGCACAGGCGCAGACCGAAGGCACCGTACTCGGTTTTGTACCGGGCCGGGAAACGGAATATACGTTCTCTTTCGACTATACGGGCGAGATGCTGTATCTGAATGACACCAAACAGAAACGCTCCACCCTGATCACCGATTGGAACACCTACACTTTCACCGCAGGCGAAAATGACGATGTCAACCGTTTCTATATATCCTCCACACCCATAGATGCGCAAATATCCACCGGTTTGGCAGACCTGACTTCAGCAGACGGTGTATTGCGTATCAGCAACCCCGCACACGAGTCGTTGCGCATCGGCGTCTATGACGCTGCGGGACGCCTGTGCGCACTGTCGCATACCGCAGAGGCTATGACCGACCTCCCGTTGCCGCCCGCACAAGGCGTATATCTGATTTATATATATGGCGAGAACACCCGTATTGTCCGCAAAGTAACCCGTTAAAAAAATACTGATACTATGAAATACAAATTGCCGACCATCTGCCTGTTGGTATGTCTGTGTACCGCCCTGTGGGCGGACACATACTCTACGGTTATGCCGTTCCGCTCCACCACCTCCTATTGGGAGAACAAACCGGAGGTGGCGGAACCCGTCCGTACCGGTTTCTGCGCTATAGCCGCCCGACCGGTGGCATTGGACGACAACGGCATTGCCTATCTGCCCTCGGAGACGGCAGCCCGCAAAGCCAAAGGCAGGATAGTGAACCCCCCTGACGATGATGATGACCCCGCCAATGGCACCCCCGTCGGCGATGTGCTGTTCCCGCTCCTGCTGTTTGCGGCGGGATATGCGGTGTACATCAGGAAAAGACGCTCCAAGACAGGAAAAACAGGTATCGCTTTTGCTCTTGCTCTTTCTTCGGCTCTGTGCGCCTCCGTGTCGGCGCAGGCAATGGATTTCGACCCAGACGTGCGCTACTCGCGCGAGGTGATTGACGCCTGTCTGTACCATTTCAACGCCAACGGGAAAGCCGCAGGGTTTGCACAATATGATGCCAACGGCACACAGATAAAAGACACCGAATCCACACGCGGTTTCGACTATGTACCGGGATTGGTGGCAAAAGCCGTATTAGAGGCTATCGACTATTATCAGGACTCTGCTTTTGTGGCACCATGGTACTACAGTATGGCGGCGTATGGCAACAAGTATTACAATAGCGACCATAGCCAAAGTGAGACTTTGGACGACCTGAACGCCTGCAAACTCTATTTCGGGTTGGCAGACTTGAGCAAGCCGGGGGCAAAATTTGCCGATGCTACTACGTATGCCAACTGCCAAACAGCGAAAGAAAGCACGCTCAAAGGTTTGGAGAACTACAATAAGACCTATAGCATTTCTTCAGAGACCTCCAAAGCGTTCTGCGGAGACGACACCTACACGGGCGGCTGGTGGCACAAGAACAGTTATCAGAACGAGATGTGGTGCGACGGACAGTATATGGGACCCGCCCTGCTGGCACAACTATTACACGACGGCAAGACATTCAGCGAAAAGACCGAAACCGAGTGCTGGGACATCATCGCCCGCCAGTTCACGATGACATGGAGCAAACTATGGGACGCCGACAAACAACTGCTCTACCATGCTTTCTCTGCCGTGCCTGCCAGTGATTCCTATTGGGCAGACCAGACGGCGGGTGCGCACTACGGGGTGTCGGCGGAATACTGGGCTCGTGCCGAGGGGTGGTATTTTCTCGCCCTGATTGATGTGCTGGAACTGATGCCGTCCTCTCACCCGCAGTATGCCGTATTGCGCGGGTATCTCAATCAGATAGCACAAGGATTGGCAGCACGCCAAGATGCCGCCACGGGCTGCTGGTGCCAGTTGCTGCAATATGCCAACGGGGTAACGCCTGCGGGGTGCAGCAAAGCCAACTATTTAGAATCATCGGGTTCGGCATTGTTCGTAGCCGGTTTTCTGAAAGGACAACGCCTCAAGTTGTTTGATACCGATTACAGCGAGATTGCCAAGAAAGGCTATCGGGGATTAGTCAAGCAGTTTTTGGTGAAAAACCAAGGCGGCAATACGTATGCACTCATCCAAAGTTGTGCGTCTGCGGGGTTGAGCGGCAACAGAAAAGGCGATGCCAACTACTATTTATCGGGCAGCGACACCAAGATTGCCACCCCCACCGAGGGCAAAGTATTAGGGGCTTTTATCCTTGCTGCGGTAGAGTACGAGCGGGCATATATGGCGACACAGACGGTCGCCAAACCCGTGCAGAACACCATTGCACGCACCTACACTGCCGACAACACCACCAATTTCTCCAACCCCGAGCGCGGGTTTTATGAGCAAGTGGAGCAGGTGGTAACCGCAGACGGGACGAGCAACCTTAGCGACCACTATTTCACTGACGGAAAGGCTGCAGGACGCTCTTTGTTACTACGTCTGTACTATCTGGATAATTTCCGAACCGCTGCTCTTCCGCAAGCGGTATTGGAAGAGATAACCGCCGATATGGCGAAGTTCCGCACCAACGGTTTCAAGTGCATTTTGCGCTTTGCTTACACCAATAATAGTTCTAACAAACCTTACCAAGACGCCTCGCCTGCTATCTGGCAGCAGCATTTATCGCAACTCAAGTCTGTCCTGCAAGCCAATGCGGACGTTATATATGTCGTGCAAGCGGGGTTCCTCGGAGTATGGGGCGAGTGGTACTACTCCTCGCAAGGCACAGGTGATAAAATTCCCAAAGATACCAAGAACAATCTGATCGGTTGGCTATTAGATGCCGTACCCGCCTCACGGTGCGTGCAACTGCGTACCCCGCTGTTCAAAACCGACTATACAGGTAATGCCGTTGCACTGACCGCAGCCGAGGCGTGGAAGCAGGATGCACGTTCCCGCCTCGGGCACCACAACGATGCGTTCTGCAACGGAGAATACAATATGGGTACTTACACCAATGTAACAACCGACAAAGCCTACATTGCACAAGAATGTCTCTATGTACCCAACGGTGGCGAGACGAATATCGAAAAAAGCAATGCCTCCAACTACACCAACTATGGCACGGGCGCCAAAGCCGCAGCCGAAATGAAACTGCTACACTATTCGTACCTCAATTATTCATATAGTACGTATGCCACCAACCAATGGAAAACAGAGAACGATGCTTCCGGCAGTTCGTACTACGACATAATGGCACGCCAAATGGGGTATCGCTTTGTTCTCACCGAGGGCACCTATCCCACCCAAGCCACCGCAGGCAAGACGATGCAGATCTCGTTCAAAATCAACAATACGGGATATGCCCCGCTCTACAACGAGCGACACGCCTACATCGTTCTGAAATCAGCCGACAACACCTATTCAGTACTGCTGCAATCCGACCCGCGCAGTTGGCAACCCGATGCCACAACCACTATCACCGAGACGCTCACACTGCCCGCAGATATGGCGACAGGCACCTACAGTCTGTATCTCCACCTGCCCGATGCCGACAGCCGCATTGCCGCCAATTCCGCCTACGCCGTGCGTTTGGCAAACACTGACATATGGGATTCCACCACGGGTTACAACAACCTCAATGCGCAGGTAACCATTGCCTCCGCCGCATCATCAGAGGATAATACAGCTTCTTGCAACTGCCTCAATCTGACATTTCTTTAGAAATATCCCCGAAACTCACCTATCAATTTTTCCACATATTGTGGCATTTTATACTTGTACAAGCAAAGGAAACGCTGTAACTTTGCAGCGTTATATTCAATGCACAATGCACAATGCACAATGCGTATAGAAAAGTCAGGTGGTGAAGCGTAAGGCGGGTGTGCGTAGCACACTGAGCGCCGAAGCGAGACGAAGCCCGGTGGGCTGAGTAGAACTCCTTACATCAGGTGGATGACGGGAGGATAGCCATTCTATCCTATAACCAACCTATAACGATCCTATAACAAAAACAGACGAAAATACAAATACATAAATTTATCTTTATTATGAAGAAAGCACTTAACAAACTGACTGCTCCCAAGAGCGTTGCACCCGAAAGAATTATCCAGTTCGGCGAAGGAAATTTCCTCCGTGCGTTTGTAGATTGGATCATCTGGAATATGGACGCCAAGACCAATTTCAATAGTTCCGTAGTGGTGGTTCAGCCTATCGAACGCGGTATGGTGGACTGGCTCAACGGTCAGGATTGTTTGTATCACGTCAATCTGCAAGGGCGCCTGAACGGTGAGGCAGTCAATTCGCTGGAGCGTATCGATGTTATCTCCCGCGCCTTGAACCCCTATTCGCAGAATGCGGCATTTATGGCTTTGGCAGACCAGTCTGATATTCGTTTCGTCATCTCCAATACCACCGAGGCGGGTATCACTTTCGACCCCGCTTGCAAGTTCACCGATGCTCCCGCAAGCAGTTACCCCGGCAAGTTGGTACAACTCCTCTATCGCCGCTACAAGACGTTCAACGGCGATCCGAAGAAAGGTCTTATCCTGATGCCTTGCGAGTTGATTTTCCTCAACGGACACCACCTCAAAGAGTGCATATACCAGTATATCGAACTCTGGAAAGAAGACCTCGGGGCTGACTACGAAGGCTTCAAGGAGTGGTTTACGAAGTACAACTATGTCTGCGCCACCCTCGTGGACCGTATCGTGCCGGGCTTCCCGCGCAAAGATATTGCGGTTATCCAGGAGAAAGTGGGCTATGCGGACAACTTAGTAGTACAAGCCGAGATTTTCCACCTCTGGGTAATCGAGAAACCGGAGAATATGTCTATCGAGGAGTTGCGCGAGGAGTTCCCCGCAGAGAAAGCGGGTCTACACGTACTGATTGCCGAGAGCGAGAAGCCCTACCACGAGCGCAAAGTAACGCTGCTCAACGGTCCGCACACCGTTCTCTCACCGGTGGCTTACCTGAGCGGAATCAACATCGTGCGCGACGCTTGCAACGACCCCGTAATCGGCAAGTATATCCACAAGGTGCAGTTTGAGGAACTGATGGAAACCCTGAACCTGCCGATGGACGAACTGCGTCAGTTCGCCAGCGATGTATTGGAGCGTTTCAACAACCCGTATGTGGATCATCAGGTTACCTCGATTATGCTCAACTCGTTCCCGAAATTCGAGACCCGCGACCTGCCCGGCTTGAAGACCTATCTCGAGCGCAAGGGACATTTGCCGAAGGGTTTGGTACTCGGTTTGGCAGCCATCATCACCTACTACAAAGGCGGTACGCGTGCTGACGGTGCACCTATCCAACCCAACGATGCACAGGAGATTATGGACTTGCTCACCCAACTCTGGGCTACCGGCGACACCCGCAAAGTGGCTGAGGGTGTACTCGGTGCAACCGACATCATCTGGAAAGAGAGCAAGCAGAACCTCAACGAGATACCCGGCTTGACCGATATGGTAGAGGGCTTCCTCAACGACATCCGGTCGAAAGGTATGGTCGAGACCGTCAAATCGATTCTCTGATTCTATAATTAGGAGTACCAATATAAGGGAGGAGCCAACCACTCCTCCCTTTTTGAAACTATCCACTATAAACTCCCAACTGCACTAAACACTCAACTCTCAACACTCAACTAAAATGACAAATATACTGAAAATCAATCCTGCCGACAATGTGGTGGTGGCAATTTTGTCGCAAAAGAAAGGCAATGTTATTGAGGTGGACGGACGCAAAATAACCGTTCTTGAAGATGTTCCCGCCGGACATAAAATTGCTATCCAAGATCTCCACAAAGGTGAGAATGTGATCAAATACGGTTTCCCTATCGGACACGCCACAGAGGACAAGCCTGCCGGTTCGTGGATGAACGAGCACAACATAAAGACCAATCTTGCGGGGTTGCTCTCCTACGAGTATCACCCCCGGGAGGTGGTGCTGTCTATCCCCGACGAACACCGCACGTTTATGGGTTACCGCCGCAAGGACGGGCAAGTGGGTATCCGCAACGAGGTGTGGATTATCCCGACCGTGGGGTGTGTGAACGGTATCGTAACCAAGTTGGCAGAACGTTTGCGCCAAGAGACAGGGGCGGACAACATCTTTGCTTTTCCGCATAACTACGGTTGTTCGCAACTCGGCGAAGACCACGAGAACACCAAGAAGATCCTGCGCGATATGGTGCATCACCCCAATGCAGGGGCGGTATTGGTAGTCGGTCTCGGCTGCGAGAACAACCAGCCCGACATCTTTGAGCAATTCTGCGGCGAGTACGACCACGAGCGTGTGCGTTTTGTGGTGAGCCAGAAGATTGAGGGCGACGAGGTGGAGTATTGTATGCCTGTTCTGCGCGAGTTGTACGAGAAAACCACGCACGACGAGCGTGTGGTTTGTCCTCTGAGCGAACTGCGTGTGGGGCTCAAATGCGGTGGTTCGGACGGTTTCTCAGGTATCACCGCCAACCCGCTTCTCGGTGTGTTTTCCGATTATCTGGTGGCACAGGGTGGCACCACGGTGCTGACCGAAGTACCGGAGATGTTCGGCGCAGAGACTATTCTAATGGATCGGTGTGCCAACCGCGAACTATTTGACCAAACAGTACACCTCATTAACGATTTCAAGGACTATTTCCTATCGCACGGCGAGCCCGTCGGCGAGAACCCCAGCCCCGGTAACAAAGCGGGCGGTATATCCACCCTCGAGGACAAAGCCCTCGGCTGTACACAGAAATGCGGCAAGTCGTTGGTGCGCGGCGTGCTGCCCTACGGCGAGCGCCTGCAAGTGAAAGGGTTGAACCTGCTTTCCGCACCGGGCAATGACCTCGTTGCCGCCACGGCACTGGCTTCGGCGGGCTGCCATATAGTCCTCTTTACCACAGGGCGCGGCACGCCGTTCGGCACGTATGTGCCGACAATGAAAGTGAGTACCAACTCGGGACTCTACCACAACAAACCCCGCTGGATTGATTTCAATGCGGGCGTTATTGCCGAGGGTGAGCCGATGGAAGAGGTGGCAAAACGCTTCACCGACTATGTCATCGCCGTTGCCAACGGCACGCCGACCAACAACGAGAAGAACGGCTACCACGAGATAGCCATCTTCAAAACAGGCGTAACGCTATAAACTCAAGAACAATACAAATCTGCTATACCACAAAGAGGAGACTGCCTGACAATGCAAAGTTGTCGGGCAGTCTCCTTTTTTTGTAATAGTTTGTCTATGAGGTAGTTAGGCGGCTTGACTATTGAGTAAACAAGCGATAAAAACAGGCATATTCATAATTGCCTGAAATACAAGCAAAAACAGCCGAATCACATACGAATCACATTGTACATTCAAATAATCGTTTGTATCTTTGCAAAAGATTATTTGAATGTACAATGTGATTAAGCCGTCAATATCGACAGAATACCCACTTCTTGGGATAACCATACAACGAAATTCATCATTTTTGAGGATTGCCATATCGGACAAACGGCAGTAATTTTGCACCCGAAAACGAATGATATAAACTAAACAACTAATAATATGAAAAAGAGTTTACTTTTTGCAGCAGCACTTTTTGCGAGTGCCACTATGTCTGCTCAGTTAGTCGGCTGGACGGCTTTGGAGTACGGAGGCACCACTACCTCCACAGGCAATACCAGCATTCGCCAAACCCTCAGCAATCAGGACGGCGAGGTATTCATCATCGGTCAGGGCAGTTCCGTGGGTGACGCCCCTACGCTGACCCTCTTCGGACAGGAGTTTGCCACATGTCCTTTCGAGGCGAATATGAGCCAATCCAACACCAATTTCATCATCGCCAAGACCGATAAAGACTTCAATCCCCTCTGGACGAGCGTCAGCAACCGCGGTAATTTCGACAACACCTACACGGGACTGCCTACCGACGACGGCGGACTGCTGTTGGTGGTATCCGGCAAGCACGCAGACCAGAACCGACTCGGCGACAACAAAGTCATGCAGTTCACGGGTACCAACGGTACCGACTTGTCGTGGGAAGAGACCTACAATGCTGCGGTTTCCAAAAAGTATGGTGCTATTATCCGTTACTCTGCCATAGGCGAACCCACACTGTTGGCAAAACTATACACATCCGATGCCGCTTCGGCTACGATGACGTTCTGCGACCTCAAGACCGATGGCACCAACTATTACCTCTTGGCTGTCCTCAACCCGGGCTTGGTGATAGGCAACGACACCATCAAGTCCGAAGTGCTTGACGCAGAGGGCGAGGTGCTGGGCAGTCTGGTTATCGTCAAGTTTGACAAGGACTTCAAAATGTTGTCCTACATCAAGACGGGCGGTGTAACGGTCAGCAGTTCATCGGCAAGCCTGACCTGTGCAAACAACAAGTTGTATCTGGCGACAAGTGTGGCAAAAGCCAATGCGGGTGCCAACGTAACCCTCGGCACACAATCCGTGGCAATGGCCACCACCAATAGTGCCCTTTTTGCTGTACTCTCCACCGACTTGCAGTGCGAGAAACTGACCTTGATAGAAGGCACCAAAGAGAATGGCAAGAACTCGTTCAGCCTCAACAGTATGGCAGTCGTGGAGGATAACGCCTACTTGTCGGGCTTCTTCATGGGAGGTATCAAAACCGATGCAGGACAACTGACGAACAACACCGGCACCAACAATGCCTTTCTCCTCCAACTGGACATCGCTGCCGGCAAGTGCGTGAAAGGCGTACAAATCGGCACCAGTGCAGGTATCGCCACGGCACAATGCCTGCTCACTCGCGGAGACTCTCTCTACCAATACTACTACGACTGGGGACAACCCGTAGGACAAGCACGTATCTTCTTGCAGGCGTATGACACGGATTTGAATATGGGTGCCACATACCCGCTGATTAAATCCTCAGCCATGGAGGCAATCTTTGGTGCCTCTATAGCAGGCAATAACTTGGTTTACACCTTCCGCACACAGGGGACTCTCAGTTTCGTGGCGGACGACTCGCAATCTTTCACCTCTGCCAACAAGCAATACAAAGGATTGGTGGCTATGCAGACCTTGTTCGCAAAGTCCAC
>DGIN01000067.1:0-25528 GCA_002387325.1 Bacteroidales bacterium UBA4621
AGATAAACATAAAAAGCAATCCCTATACAGCACTCACATTAAAGGATTTAATAAACCAATATGAAACGACTTTTATTCATTCTCGTAACCGCCGTTATGGGCTATACGGCAACCTTTGCCAAACAGCCGCAGGAACCCACATCGTACAACTACCGGCGAGGCAAGGAACTAATCATTAATGAGGAGAACTACGAAGAGGGTATCTCCGTCCTGCAAAAGGAGTTGACCGACAACCCGAAGAACGGCTACGCCTATATATTCCTGTCGTATGCCTACCTGCAACGTAATGAGATAGGCAACACCTTGCAGGCTGCCAATGAGGCTCTGAAGTATCTGCCCAAGCAAGCCAAGAAAGAACGCGCGTATGTCTATACTCGTATGGGAATGGCATACGGCTACTATTTGACAGACACAGTGCAAGCATTGCATAATTTTGATCAAGCCGTGCGCCTATCCCAAAAGGAAACCTTTTGCTACGACATACGAGGGCGGTATTATGCTTACATAGACAACTACGATATGGCAATTGCCGATTTCCAAAAGGCTGCGGAGTTAGAACCTTATTCCGTGGAATGGCTCTATATGCTCGGACAAGTCTATATGTTTGCAGAGCGTTACACGGATGCGCTTCAGATATTCGAGAAAGCAGACATATTGGAATCCGGCTATCAGACTATGGCGGCACGTGCCTCGGCGGAGATACAACTGGGAAAATATGAAGAAGCAGCCAAGCATATCGTTACAAGTTTGGAAATGAACTCTATGAATGACGAAGCAACCGATCTGCTTGTTTCTATCAACCCTGTTCTGCGTAGAAACCTTCTGACTGAGTTCCGTGTGAAACAACGCATGGCACCCAATGACCCCAATTGGGTATATTATGAGATATATGTATACATCGATAGTCGCGATGATGAGAGTGTATTGCGTGCAACAGACAAACTGAAAGGATTGGTTCCTCTGCAATATATGGAAGGCTTTAGAGCAACGGCATACGATAACTTGGGGGATTTTCACAGTGCTCTCCGTTGTGTCAATCTGGTGTTGGAAGCAGATAGTGCCGAGTATGACTATTTGGAGGAACGGGCTGACATCTATGCCAGAATGGATAGCACGGAGCAGATGTTCCGCGACCTTAATACGCTTATAGAAAAAGAACCGGACAACGCCGGTTATTGCAGCGACCGCGGACAAGCCTATCTGTTCTCTGGGCAGTACCAGAAGGCGATAGAGGACTACGATATGGCGATTGCTCTTGCCTCGCAGCCATACCTGAACTATATGCGCGGACGTTGCTATTGGGAAATGGGAGACACTTTGGCTGCACGCCCCGATTTTGAAAAGGCGGCAAAAGGAAATAATGCCTTTGCTTGTTTCGCTTTCCACTTTATGGGGCAAGACTCGTTGGCTGCACAACTTATGGACAGTATTCTTGTGACAGACAGCATTGCCAAAAAGGAACTATACAACGCCGCTTGTCTGTGTGCTTTGCAGGGCAAGACTGAAGACGCATTCCGCCTGCTGACGCAAGACCTTGAAAACCGTAATGCACAGTATGCCGATGCCCGCCGCGATATAGACTTCCGCACCATTCACGGCGTGCGTTTCGATAGTCTGATGGCGGTATATGAAGCCCGCGTAAAGGAACGTATTCTGCGTTTGGATTCCACCACGCAAGACGCCGTACAGACAGAACGCATAGTGGAAGTGCCTTTCTCTGCTGCCAACGGAGTATCCACTGTTAAGTGTTCTATCAACGGATTGCCGCTCACCTTTGTCTTTGACACGGGTGCCGGAGATGTGTCTATCTCGCAGACAGAGGCAAGTTTCATGTACAAGAACGGCTACCTGAGCAAGAAAGACATCGTGGGAAACTCTGCCTATATCACCGCCGATGGAAGTATCTCTATCGGCACCAACATCATCCTGCAGAAGATAGACTTCGGCGGTTTGGAACTCAAAGCCGTCCGTGCCTCGGTGGTGGGCAACCAGCGTGCACCCTTGCTCCTCGGACAATCCGTCCTCCAGCGCCTCGGCAAAATAGAAATCGACAACCAACGACAGGTTCTCAAAATAACTACAAGAAAGTAAAGTATTCGTGTACAAGAAAGCAGGTTATCTGTATCAAACCTGCAAAAGTCAATCTCGTTGCCGTCTCGCTACCGTAATTCCTATACGAAAGAGTGAGCCTTGTTTGGCTGGCAATTTTTCATACGTAAGCACAAAAAAGAGAGACTGCCTGCTTGGTTAGACTGCCTCTCTTTTCTTATGTTCATTTCCGATGCCGTTTCCGGTCTCGGATTTACAGTTTTGCGTCTCTTTTCTTTTGGATGGACTTGACAATCTTTTTGACAACAAAATAGACGATTACCACTCCGAGAACGGCTAAAATGGCGATGCTCAGTTCGTGACTGTATTGGTTGATGAGGTCTGCTTGCCCGTGGGCTATATAACCAAGCAACGCCAACACAACATTCCAGATAAATGCACCGAGGAACGTGTAGAGCAGAAACTGACCGAAATTCATCTTTGCCAAGCCGGCGGGGATGCTGATAAGTTGGCGGATACCCGGTATCAACCGTCCGACAAACGTACTTATTTTGCCGTGGTCGTTAAAATAGGTCTCTGCTTTTTGCACTTTCTCGCTGCTGAGCAGGCACAGATGTCCTACACGGCTGTCTGCAAATTTGTAGATGATAATCCGTCCCAGCCACACCGACAAACCGTAGTTGATTATTGCACCGAGCATTGCCCCTATCGTACCAAACAATACAATCAGCAGTACATCTAACGGATAATTGCCGGTAACACAGAGCGCACTATTAGGGTCGGCTGCCACATAGACCGCCGGCGGAATGACTATCTCGCTCGGAAACGGAATAAAGGACGATTCTATGGTCATCAACGCAGTAATCGATGCATAGTTCATATGTGCCGAATACCACGCTGTAATAGTTTCTATAACGGTCATTTATTCAACAGTTCGCGCACTTTGGTGCTGATTGCTTTTCCTTCGGCACGCCCTGCCAACTGCTTGGTGGCAACGCCCATCACTTTTCCCATATCCTGCGGACCTTGTGCGCCTACTTGTGCGATGATTTGCTCCAAAGCGACTGTCAGTTCCTCCTCGCTGAGCATCGCGGGCAGGTACTGCTCAATAATCTTGCATTGTGCCAACTCGTCATTTGCCAGTTCGGGGCGGTTGGCATCGATATACATCTGCGCCGACTCTTTGCGCTGTTTCACCATCTTTTGCAAAATCTGCAATGCTTTGTCGTCGTGCAGTTCACCATCGCCACCTTTGGCGGTTTTGGCTTCGAGAAACTCTTTCTTGATACCACGCAGGGCATCGAGTGCCACTTTGTCTTTAGCGAGCATCGCTTTCTTGATGTCTTCGCTGATTTGATCAAATAGATTCATAATTAGGAATATTCAATAGAGGCTATAGATTGTGGATTCTATAGCCTCTATGGGTTTTTATAAGAATAGCAGTTGTGCCAATATATAGATAGGCAACAGGATAATAAGCGAGAATTTAATCATATAACCGAAGAATGACGGCATCTTGATACCATTCTCCTCGGCGATAGCCTTGACCATAAAGTTAGGTCCGTTTCCGATATAGGTCATCGCACCGAACATTACCGCACCCAATGAAATGGCTTTAAGCAGTATCTCGGGAATACCCGCTACCATACTACCGCCAAAGGCAACCATCTGTTCGGGGGGCAATCCCAATGCCACGCTGTGGAATGCCACGGCTGTCGGAGTGTTGTCAAGGAAACTCGAGAGAGCACCTGTTGCGTAATAGAACTGCCACGTGTGCGCCAGCCCCAATTCGGGGGCGTGTTCGCGCAAGAACGCCAACGCAGGTGTCATCGTGGTGAATATGCCGAGGAATAGCACCGCCACTTCGATAATCGGACCCCAACTATATTTGTTCAAATCGTAACGGACAGCCTTTGGTGTGGTGTACAGGCTCAGGAAAGTGAGCGACAAGAGGACAATCTCACGCAGGTACTTCAGCCACAGGGGAGCATTCTCCTCGCCCATCTGCGGGATAAAACCCTCATTGATAAAGGCAACACTCAGGATAACGCCCAAGAGATAAATAAAGTTGATGCCGCCTTTCAGTTGCAAAGGCACTTTCTCGCGGGCGTCAGCCGACAGGGCTGTCCAGTGTTCTTTCTTGTAGTAGTAGGAGTCTATGCAGAAATAGATAAGCAATAGCAGTCCGCCCACAAAAGCCCATTCGGGTACGAGATGAAGGAACCATGTAAAGTCGGCACCACGCAAGAAGAGCATAAACAACGGTGGGTCTCCCAGCGGGGTGAGCAAACCGCCGCAGTTGGCTACCAATGCGATGAAAAACAGAATGGTATGTACCACATGTTTACGTTGCTGGTTCGTTGTTATGAGAGGGCGGATGAGCAACATCGCCGCACCGGTCGTACCCATCACACTTGCCAGAACCCAGCCCAAGGCGAGCAGCCCTGTATTGACAATTGGTTTGGCTTTTATATCACCGCTGATATGTATCCCGCCGGTGATGACGAACAGAGATAACAGCAATACAATAAAGGGAATGTAGTCAAAAAGCACTTGGTGTTCCAACTCATGTGTCATACCGCCTATGATGAGGCATACTGCGGTAGGTACGCCTAAGATGAGCGATACAAGCAACTTGTTGACATTCTTTTCCCAGAACTTCTCCGCCACCAGCGGACCAATAGCGATCATCAGCAGCATAATACCGAATGGTATCATACTCCATGCGCTATGCACAAATTGTTCCATAAAAGAATCTTTTTTAGTTAGTTAATTATAGTAGATTGGTTGTCGTTTTCCCAACTATCTGGCTAATTAGATCAATAAGTCCAATGAGTCCAATGAGTCTAATTAGACTAATATGCCCTATTTAATCCAGTTTCAGCACGGCAAGGAAAGCCTTTTGCGGTACCTCCACGTTGCCAATCTGCTTCATACGTTTCTTGCCTTTTTTCTGTTTTTCGAGCAGTTTGCGCTTACGGCTCACATCACCGCCGTAGCACTTTGCCAGCACATCCTTGCGCACCTGCTTCACCGTCTCGCGGGCGATAATCTTCGCTCCGATAGCCGCCTGAATGGCAATATCGAACTGCTGGCGGGGCAGCAACTCCTTCAGTTTCTCACACATCTTGCGCCCGAAATCCACGGCATTGTCGCGGTGGGTGAGCGTAGAGAGGGCATCCACCTGTTCGCCGTTGAGCAGAATATCCAGTTTGACGAGGTTCGACGGGCGGAAACCGTTCTGATGCCAGTCGAAAGAGGCATAGCCTTTCGAAATGGATTTCAGTTTGTCGTAGAAATCAATCACGATTTCGCCTAACGGCATATCAAACAGCAGTTCCATACGGTCGCCCGATATATATTCCTGCTTCACCAACTCGCCGCGTTTGGAGAGGCAGAGCGTCATGATAGGACCGATAAAATTGCTCGTGGTGATTACGCTTGCGCGGATATACGGCTCCTCTATATGGTCAATCTCCGTCTGGTCGGGCATACCCGCCGGGTTGTGTACCTCTATCATCTTGCCGTCCTTGGTATAGACGTTGTAACTCACGTTAGGCACGGTGGTGATGACGTCCATATTAAACTCGCGGTCGAGACGCTCCTGCACAATCTCCATGTGGAGCAAGCCGAGAAACCCGCAGCGGAAACCGAAACCGAGAGCAATGGACGACTCCGGCGTAAAGGTCAGGCTCGCATCGTTGAGTTGCAGTTTCTCCAAACTGGAGCGCAAGTCCTCATAGTCCTCAGCCTCAATGGGATAGACACCCGCAAACACCATCGATTTGACTTCCTCGAAGCCCTCAATCGCCTTATCGCATGGGCGTGCCACATGGGTAATCGTATCGCCCACCCGCACCTCCGTGGAGGTCTTGATACCCGAGATGATATATCCCACATTGCCCGCCGAGATGGTCTCTCGCGGCTGCATATCCAGTTTCAGCACACCTATCTCGTCCGCATCGTACTCCTTACCTGTATTGACGAACCGCACGCGGTCGCCTGTGTGCATTGTGCCGTTCACCACCTTGAAATAGGCGATGATGCCGCGGAAACTATTGAATATGGAGTCGAACACCAAGCATTGCAGCGGTGCTTCGGGGTCGCCCTGCGGAGCGGGGATACGGTCAATGATGGCATCCAGTATCTCAGGAACGCCGGCACCCGTTTTGGCGGAACAACGGAGTATCTCTCCGCGTTTGCAGCCGAGCAGGTCGATTATCTCGTCTTCCACACGCTCCGGCATAGCCGAATCCATATCGCATTTATTCATCACAGGGATAATCTCCAAGTCGTGCTCCAATGCCATATAGAGGTTGCTGATTGTCTGTGCCTGAACGCCCTGCGAGGCATCCACTACCAGCAAAGCACCCTCGCAGGCGGCAATGGAACGGCTCACCTCGTAGGAAAAATCCACATGCCCCGGAGTATCAATAAGGTTGAGCGTATAGCCCTTGTACTGCATCTGGATAGCATGGCTTTTGATAGTGATACCGCGTTCTTTCTCCAAGTCCATATCGTCCAAAACCTGGTTCTCCATATCGCGTTTGTCCACCGTGCCTGTTATCTCTAGCATACGATCCGCCAGCGTACTTTTGCCGTGGTCGATGTGTGCAATGATGCAAAAGTTTCGTATCTTGTCCATGTAATGTGTAGTCAAAAATAATTACGCATTGTATATGCATATGCATTATGCACTGATTATGCGCTGCAAAGGTACAAAAAAAATGCCGTTTTTACAAGTTTTGATTGTTTTATCTCCCTAAAAACACCAAAAAATACGCAAAACGGCAAATAACAAAGTGAGATTCCGTGTGTATGTTTTGTAGAAAAATTTATGTTTTGGCAGGCTGTTTGCGGGCGACGACGATTGTTACGGCAATGACAATCAGCACGATACCGATGATGGAACGGACAGTCAGGTGCTCGCCGAACAGTGTCAGACCGACCAGCACGGCGGTAATGGGTTCCATAGCCCCCAATATGGCTGTTTGGGTGGAGCCGATAGTCTGAATGGCAAGAGTGGTCAGTACTAACGAGAGTGCGGTGGGAAAGAGGGCTGCGCCGGCACTGTACCCCCAATGCAGTCCTTTCGGCACGGTGAGATGACCTTCGAAAAGCAGCATAACACCCAACAGCAACACACCGAAAAACAGTACAAAAAACGTTACTTTCGCAGGCGGCATATGGGTGATGTGTCCTTTGTTGATAAAAACAAGATAGACGGCATACGTAAGAGCGGAGCCCAGCGAGAGCAGCACGCCGGTGATACTTACGTGTGCCGTACCGTTGATTTCGCATAATACGCCTATTCCCGCCGATGCCAATGCCAAGCACCCCCATACCAGCGGAGCCACACGCTCATGAAAAACAAATGCCATCAGTACCGCCGTAACAATAGGATACACAAACAAAATCGTGCTGGCAAGCCCCGCATCCATATAGTTGTATGACAGATAAAGGAGCAGGGAAGACAGTGCCATCACAGCACCGAGCAGGGCTAATTGCAGTGTCTCGGATTTGCTCAGACGGAAATCAACACGCTGCACGAGCATCAGTATCGCCAGCATAGGTATGCTCAGCGCATACCGCCAGAACAATACCGACAGCGAATCCATACCATCGTGGTAGAGGGGCAATGCAAACATCGGGTTAAGCCCGTAGAAACCGGCGGCGAGAATGCCGAACAGATAACCGATAGACTTCGACTGGGACATACTATGTAGGTAAAAACGCACAAAAGTACTGCAATTTTTTGGATTGCACAATACAAAATTGCACAATCCGGGAAAAAGCAGTACCTTTGCCCTGTACAATGCGTGATGCACAATGAAAAGTAAGGTGGATGTCCTGTGGATGACGGGAGGATAGCCATTCTATCCTATAACCAACCTATAACGATCCTATAACAAATTCCACGCAAAAATTAACGATAAATTAACGGTAATTAACGGAGCCTTTTAGGTGGCATTAATGGAGTAAAAAGAATTTTCTAACGGGAAGTAAAACTAATGGATACAATATGTGCCATATCAACCCCCTACGGCTGCGGCGGAATAGCCGTGGTGCGTGTGAGCGGCGAGCAGGCAATCTCTATCACGGAAAGCCTGTTCCGAGGACGTGTCGTCCTGTCGGAAACCCCTGCCAATACCGTTCATTTCGGGCATATAGAGCGCAACGGAGAGACGCTTGACGAGGTGTTGGTTACGATTTTCCGTGCACCGCATTCGTTTACGGGCGAAGATGTGGCGGAGATCAGTTGCCACGGCAGTCTGTATATCCAGCAAACGCTGTTGCAGTGGCTGATAGAGGCGGGGTGCCGCATGGCCAAAGCGGGCGAGTTTACACAACGGGCTTTCCTCAACGGCAAGATGGATTTGACGGAAGCCGAAGCGGTGGCGGACCTGATCGCAGCACAGTCGAAAGCCGAAAAAGACCTTGCACTCAGCCAGTTGCGGGGCAGTGTGTCGGGCGAACTGCACCGGCTGCGCGAACAATTGCTGCATTTCACCTCCCTTGTCGAACTGGAACTTGACTTTGCCGACCACGAGGAATTGGAGTTCGCCGACCGCTCCGAACTGACCGCTCTGGCGCTGGAGATAGAGCAGAAACTGTCGCAACTGACGGCTTCTTTCAAAACAGGCAACGCCATACGCAACGGTGTGCCGGTGGCTATCGTCGGGGCAACCAATGCGGGCAAATCCACCTTGCTCAATGCGCTGGTGGGGGAGGAACGGGCAATAGTGAGTGATATACGCGGCACTACACGCGATACGATAGAGGACACATTGGTTATCAACGGCGTACTCTTCCGCCTGATTGATACGGCGGGTATCCGCGAGACGGGAGACCGGTTGGAGAATATGGGTATCGAGCGCAGCCGCCAAGCCGCCGAGAAAGCGCAAATCATTGTGCAGGTCATCGATTCCACTGACCCGCAGACCGACCTCGCAGGCATTGATCTGACGGGCAAAACGCTCCTGCAGGTCTGGAACAAAGCAGACCTTTTGGATAATGCCTCATTTATAAATTTACCAACTTGCAAATTTACCGATTCTCTCACATTGTCCGCCAAAAGCGGCAATGTGGAACCGCTCAAAGAAGCATTGGTGCATGCGGCAGCAGGACAGATGGATACCAATGCCGTAACCATCAGCAATGCACGTCACTACGAAGCCTTGGTGCGGGCGTTGGAGGCTGTCCGAAGGGTGCAGCAGGGGCTGCGGGACGGACTGTCGGGCGAGTTCCTCAGTATGGACTTGCAAGACTGCCTGAACGCCCTCGGTGAGATTACCGGACAAGTTACTTCACAGGAGGTCTTAAACAATATATTTAGCCATTTTTGTATCGGAAAATAACAGGGAAACCACATTATGGTGCAGAAAGGCACGAAAGCAACTGCCTACCAGCCTTATATGGAACACCTCACCGCTGCGCTGAAAGGCTCTACGGAGGTAACTGGCGGTTTGGTGATGACCAATGCGCTGATGCTCAAAGACGAGGAAAACAAAGTTACCGCAGGTATGAGCGGACTGCGCGGCTCATACGGCAATCCCGAAAATATCCTCCTGTGGGGCGGTGGCACGTATGCAGAAGCGTACAACGCAGCCAACGATACCGACTACAAGAAATCCGCCAGCGGCACACTTATCACCACCCTGCTCAAAAAAGACGGAACAGGGAAGATTGGCATCTTCAAGATAAGCGACACGCAGGCTATCGTAGATGTGCCTAATCAAGGACAGGTCGTCATTGACGCAAGCACGACAAACGGTGGTATATTTGTCAAAGATAGTAATGGTACGGATAAAGTGGTAGTTACCCCCAATAGCGTTTCAACCTACAAACCTATTGATAATGGTTTGTCATCTTCAAAAAACACATCGGGTAGTATTGATTTTACAGGTCGAAATTTTACATCTTCAGTAAAACCATTAGTTAGTGGAACAATACGTAATTTTAATACTCTCATTAGTGTTACACAATATGATGGTGGTACGGAGGCAGCAGAGTTCCAATATACTATTGAAATTATTGTGAATAGGTCTGTGGTCAAACAAGCAACAGGTACTTGGACAACAGAGAGTGGAGAAGAATTAACCCTAAACATCAACAACACATTCCAAGATTTCACTGTTACGAAAAATGGTGAATTTACGGTACGTTTCGGATTGCTGATAAAAACGTTGGATTCAAGTGATACCCGTGAGGTTGTCATAACGATAAAGACAGCAGGAGAGGTAACGATTGGAGGTTCAAAGACTGTAATAGGATTAGATGGACTTATATCTATTTATAGCGATAGTCGTTATTTTATGATTGATAATAGCGGAGATACTCAAAATATAATAGCAAAAGGACTTACTACAGATAACGGAACAGCGGGTGATGGTTCCCTGTATAAAAGCCAAAACATAATATGGGCATTTGAGAAATTGATAACAACCCTCAAAAATATCGTTGATGGAGTTAGGTCTGTTGGTAATAATTCGAGTAATGCAACTGCGTGGAAAGCATAACTCGATAAAGCAAATAACCTTATCAAAGAAGCAGGTATAATTGCTTCGTCTTAATTGGAAAATGAATATGCACACGGGTGGTTTGATACTACCTGTGTGTTATTTATCGATGTCTGATTAACGTATCGGATTGAAGCGTTATGAAAGTATCATAAAAGCAACCCCTATATGTGCTCGCGTCCCCATTGTTCCTCATTTCTTCGTTTATAAATAGGCTATCCTTATAGATAATACTATCTTTTCGCAATATGCCTTCAATGATGAAAGTATCTCGTTCCATCCAATAGGAGTAGTTATTCTCTATCTTGACCGAATTTCCAAAATTCAACACTTCTCTTTTGCAATTACCATTACTTTCAAACCAAAATACTGTATAATTACCCAGCGAGTCCGAATAAGTACGATAAGCCCTATTTACAATCGGATATTGAGAATATAGCACACCATTCCTATCTCTACTGCACCCTACCAAAAACATTACGGCAAATAGGCTGCAAATATAGATATTTGATATTTGATGTTTCATATTGGTTTTAGAGATTGTGAAGATGTTTTGCGATTTATATCCTCACTTAATTCGCTGCAAAGTTACTCAAATAGTTTTCATTATTTCAAGAAATTCCTGTGTACTGATGCCCAAACTACGGAGAGCGTTTTTGAGAATAAATGCAGGAACTGGGTCAATATGTGTTTGAACGATTATCGGGCGTGTCAGTCCGTCTTTGTGCCATTTTTCGTGTCCTCCGCTAATACCTGCGCAAGTGCAACCGACAGCAAGCAAAAACTTTCGGTATTTGGCAAGGCTGATGTTTGATATAGTTCCCATAACTAAGCCATTGCCTTTGTGTGATGTACTTGCGGAATAACTACATTTTGTTTGTAATAGTCTTTGTTGTCTATAATATCCCGTAATGTATCATTACCAATCAACATTTGCGTCATAGTCGGAGCGTTGTAGGCACCATCCTTAATCATCCAACCGTGAGCCAGCAAATCTTCCCGCAGCGTGTTATGCTTTATGCAATCCTCGGCATACTCCGCAAACACTTGTGCAAACTCCTCCTTTACCTGCTTTTGGTTTTTTCCCGCAGCAGATAAGTCTAACGCAGGACAATAGGCAATGGTGTATGGTGCTTCACGAAAAAATACCACTTCCAGCAATGTGTTAAGGAGAATCCCTCCTATATTCACTTGAGCCTTAAAATGTTGTTTGTTCATAATTTTGCGGATTTGAATTGTTGTTCCACGCTGCAAAGATACGATTTTTTTTTGAATTAAACTGAACTTGTGAAATAAATCTGTATTTTTTCTTAATTAGACCCGTTTTTGTGTAATTTTGATGTGATTTTGCGACTAACAAAAATTGCGCCAAACATAAAACAACTTGTATACAATCAATTACTATCTAATTTAGCCATTTTTTGTATCGGAAAATAACAGGGAAACCACATCAAACAGTGATCTTTTTATACTATGATGTAATGCCAAGATTTATTCCGCCAATGCCATCACAGGGAACAAATGCCATCACCGGGGACGCGGACGCCCCGACCGCGGTCGGTTTGGCACAAACCGTATGACTATGCTGCGTTTGTGGAGACAACGCGTCCCGCGTCGTCAAAGTTACAGTGTTTGTGGAGACGTGTTGTCGTAAGGCAGGTGCGCATTGCGCACTGAGTGCTGCACCGACACGAAGCCCGGTGGGCTGAGGAGAACTCTTTTTATAATTCAAAATCGTCCCGCATCGTCAAGTCCCGGAATAACATCTTGTCCGGAAAAATGTTGCGGAAAAAATATGCACTTTATGCACTTTCCATACCTCCATATACACATTACGTAGAAAAGACGTAGAAAGGACGTAGAAAGGACGTAGAAAGAAAAGGCTTTTTTCAATAGGATAAACCATCTTTTTATCCACTTTATGCACTTTGGATATTGCATAAACTGCATAAAATAGCGTATCAACATATGGACGTTGTTTTGAACCGGTTGCCTTGAAAAAATAAAAAAATTTGGCAGTATGAGAAAATAGTTGTATCTTTGTGGCGAAATTCAAATAACTTTTAATACTAATCAATATCTTAAGTGTATGAAAAAATCCATTGTTTTGGCTGCGGTTATGGTTGTGGCAGCTGGTGCGGCTTTTACCGGCTGCAAGGAGAAAACCAATGTGGAGCAGTTGAACAGTACCGACTCGAAAGACTATCTGGTAGAGACGGGCAAACAGTTGCTCAATACTTTTAATACCGCTGACCAAAAAGCAGCAGCGGACTTGTGCAAAGGCTTGTACAAGAAGTATGAGAGTTACGACTGGAATGACATTGAGAACCAAGTGGAGACCGACTACCACAGTCAGTTCGAACCGTTCTTCGGTATGCCGCGCCGTATGGCACAAGTGGCAGCAGGCGAACAATTGCCTACCGCTACCGACAAGACTATTCTCTTCTCTCTCGCTGCTATGGGGCGTCTGTTTGAGATGGACGATGCCAATAAAACCATCAAGATTACCCGCACCAACGATGCTACTGCCCGTTTGCTGTTCAAAGATGCCGATGGTACGCAATGCGAGGTAAAACTGTGGGGCGAAGGCAAAGAGACCGAAATCGCCTATACCTATGAGGAGTATTCGTACAAAGACCAATACGATCAGAACGGCAATTACACCGGTTATGAGCGTGTGTATGAAGGAAAACGAACCATCAAGGTGCAGGCTCCCGCTACCATCAAGATGTATCTCAAGCAAGGCAGCAACACCATCATCTCCTTTACTTTCAACTGGGACAGTAACCTGAAAAATTACTTCAACGAGTCGCTGGCGTTGCAAGTGGTGAATATCACGGTTACGGAAGATGCCGAGGTAAGCACCACCTCCGCCAAAGCCGCTTTTGCGGTCAACTATGGCGAGACCACGCTCCTGTCCGGTGCAGTAAGTCTGCCAAAGTACGAACTGATAGAGTGGAGCAACGGTGGCAATATCACAGAGGCTAACGGAGAAGAATGGATAGCGAAATATGAGCAGAGATATGAATATCTGTTGGGCAAACTTGGTGCCGGAGAAACAAAACTGAATGTGCTTGACCGTGTGCATGTGGTAGGACAAATGACCGATGGTGCCGCTTTGTACGATGCGGCTGTAGCATGGGACAAGAAGTATGATGCTGATGATATATCCTCACGCACTTATACCTACAAATATACCTATGAGACGGAATATGGGACGGAGTACAGAACAGGGACCGATGAATATTATCCCTACTGGGAAAGAGCGTGCCACACGTTGACGGCTCAAAAGGAATACTGCTCGATCTATGATAAATATCTGAGTTGCGCACTGTACTACGGCAACAACGAAGAAGAGAAACAGGCAGAACTGAAACTGCAACCGTGCGAGCATAAAGATTCGTATGAACCATGGGAATATACCAACCGATACAATTACGGCTATTCTGATTTCAGTGTAAACTTCCCGATCAACTACGTTACTTACGAGGTCGAACCGGTGCTGTATTTCCCCAAAGACCAGACGACCTATGCCTTTGAGACCTATTTCGACGGCAAGACATTCAATTCGCTGGTTTATATGGCAGAAGATTTGGTAAACAAATATATCGATTTGCTTGACCCTGATTTCGGTATCGGACACGTTAAGTTCTAAATGCGCCGAGCGTTTTTGAGCATAGTGCTGTGTATGAGTAGCCTGTCCTGTATAGGGCAGGCTATTTCTCGCGATACACTTACCATATTGAAGCAGATTGAGGAGGTGGAGATTGTGCAGCAGCGCAGTTCATCTTTTGTAGAGACAAAAGGCAACAAGTTGGTGGTCAATGTACAGGACATCGGTAATATGCCCAAGTTTCTCGGCACAAGCGACCCCGTGCGCTATATGCAGTCGCTGGCAGGTATTCAGACCAACAACGAGACTACATCGGGCATTCATATACAGGGCTGCGATGACTATCAGAGTATAGTGAGCATTAATGGTGCGCCAATCTATTACCCAAACCATCTGCTGGGGCTATATTCCGCTTTTATCGCTCCGCATTTTGACAAAATCACCATAGAGCAGGCGGAACATAACGGTACTATGGAGAACCGTATCGGCGGCAAGGTGGATTTTGAGACCAAGCACGCACAGCCTAACCGTTTCGGTATGGAAGGCAATATAGGCTTGGTCAGCACCGATCTGACTCTGGCTGTTCCGTGCGGCAGGAAAAGTACGCTCTATATGTCGGCACGCGGGTCGTATCTCAACCTGCTTTACAAGCGTTGGCTGAAGATAGAGGACACCCGATTGGGCTATAACTTTGCGGATGCCAATCTGACGTATGCTATCCACCCCACGGAGAAAGATGAGATTGTTTTTTCGGGCTTTTTCAGCAGAGACCATATCTCCGTGGCGGATACTTCGCAGTACAACGTGGGAGTAAAGTGGTACAACATTGTCGGTTCTGCCTATTGGTTGCACCGGTTGTCTGGCGGACAATGGAAGACCACTCTCAGTTATTCGCATTTCAGCAACCGTGTGGGCGTTAACGCAATGAATGTCGTAGTGGACGCAAGTGCGTTATGGTCGAGTATTGATCTGAAGAACCGTCTCAACCACCGCCTTGCCGGCAATCTGTATTTGTCCACCGCTATCGACTATTCGCAGTACATCCTGCGCCCGCTGTCTTTTGCGCAGTCTGGATTGGAAATCAGCCTTCCGCGAACATCATCGTTGCAATATGCGGAGGAAGGTTCGATAGGAATTGATCTGCAACATATAGTTACCGACTGGTTCCGTTACAACATCGGTTTGCACGGCAGTCTGTACTATAGAACTCGCTTGTTCGGAGCGTGCGACCCGAGGGTGTCTTTCCGCTTTCAAGTAGCCCCTGACCACGAATTGTCAATCCATGGAGGGCTTTATACCCAGTATTTCCACAAAGCGGGTCTGACGGGGGGCGGTTTGCCGACCGATTTCTTTTTGCCCGCCGACTCGTGTTTTACTCCCGAGAGAGCCGTTGCCTGCAACCTGCGTTATTCCGCCTCGTTCCTATCGGGCAAGATTACGCTGCAAGCCGAAGCGTATTTCAAACAGATATATGGTGTCGTGGAGTCGCTGGGCAATATCATGCAACTTATCAACAAAGGCTTTAACTACCAAGACTATCTCATCCGTGGGGACGGACGCAACTATGGTCTCAACCTGATGCTGCAGAAAAACAGTGGTGTCCTTACCGGTTATGTATCCTACTCATTGGGCTGGGCAAGACGCAAATTGCCCGGTTTGGACGGTTCACAGCAATATATCTATGCGGCAAGCCACGAGCGGAGGCACGACCTGAATATCGTCCTCAATGCACGTTTTGCCAAACGGTGGAATATCGGTGCACAGTTCGTTCTGGCAAGCGGACTGCCCTACACAGAGGCTAAAGAAGCCTATTTTTTCAACGGGCAGATGATTTGCCGTTATTCCACATTCAACGGAGCGCATATGGCGTTGTATAACCGGTTGGATCTGTCCTGCTCGTATGACATTATCAAGAAACAAGACCACGAATTGGGTATCAACCTATCCCTGTACAATGTCTATTGCCACCGCAATCAGCAGTTTGTGGTCTATCGTGAGAACCTGCGACCTATTCAAGGTACGGCATTATCCATTATCGTTCCCTCTATCAGTATCTATGGCAAATTCTAAATTACATATTATATGTAAACGGACGGTGTTTTTGTTGTGCCTGTGTCTCTTGTACGCCTGCCGCCCTGCGGATGTAGCGCAACCGACACTGGTCGTTGAGGGTTGGATAGATGCCGACCAACATCCCGTAGTACTATTGCACACCACCTATCCGCTGAATAACGACAAAGATACATTCCGTACCCTGGCAGAAGCAATACCCGAACACATCATCACTTTCGGACGGGTTGTTTTGTACGATGGTTCCGACTCGGTTATCCTCACAGGGCGGGTGGACACCAACTATATGCCGCCCTATATCTATACAACCGTTTTTATGAAAGGCGAGGTCGGAAAAGAGTATCGTCTCCATGCTTCATATAAGAACTACTCCGCTACCGCCACTACGTTTATCCCCTCCGTACCGGTTTTCGATTCGATCTTTGTCAGAGTAAAGGATTCCCTCAATACTGAGATATGCGGTTATTGCAGTCATCTGATACCCGGTGAGCATTATCTTGTAATGGTTAAAAAAGCCGCTGACAGCCAGTACTCGCTTTGTCCAATGGGGGTGTTCGAGGCACAGAAAGAACAGATGCGGATTGATATTCGCAATCCTCTTAATTTCGGCTCAAAAAATCGTTTGGGAGCCGGCTATTGGAGCAGTTTGTATTTCCCAAAATGGAAGAACACTAAAATTGGCATAAAATTTGCGCACATCGGTGCGGATGAGTACCGATGTTGGGATTCCTTTGGAGCACAAAGCCTGACACAAGGGGTGTTCTTCGTAGAAACACACAAGAATATAGCGACAAACATCAGTGGCGGATTGGGCTGTTGGTGCGGTATGGGAGCCGCAGAATACGAAGTAAGTATTGATCACACGGAAATATACAGATATACAAAATGAAAAAAATAAAAGCACGGCTTATCTTGCGTCTGAACCTGATTTTGGGAACGGTCATGGGTGTGCTGACGGGCTGCGGCAGCAGCAAGAAAGCCGCTGACCGGTCGGGTGAGATAATGGCAATGTATGGTATTCCGATGGCGCATTATCAAGTGAGCGGTACAGTGCGCAATGCGGACAACCGCCCCGTAGAGGGTGCGCAGGTGGTGGTAAAAGGCTATAAAAACTTTGCCATAGGCGATACGTTGCTGACCGACACACAGGGCAGATACAGCGGAGAATTGGAGGGGTGGCCTAACGACAGTATCAACGTGGTGGCTACCGACCCGAAGACACAAAAGACGGATTCCGTACAGGTAAAAGTGAAGTACGACAAACAAGAGGCATGGAATTCCACCGCCAAACCGATGAAAGTGAATGTCCGGATCGGGCATTAAGGGGTGTGTGCGGAGTGTTTTTGCAATAAGATTAAACAGAAAAGAGAATATGATTTTGTCAATGACCGGCTATGGCAAAGCCGAAAACCAACTGAAAGAGCATCGTAAAGTGATTGTAGAAGTACGTAGTCTCAACTCCAAATCTTTGGACTTGAGTATGCGTCTTGTGCCGCAGTTGCGTGCCAAGGAGTTAGAGATACGCACAATCATCGGTCAGCGTCTCGAGCGCGGAAAGATAGACTTGAGCATTTATTATCAGGATACAGCCAATCCCGAGGCAGGAATGGGGTTCGCACCGGTTAACAGGGAGGCATTTGCTTATTATTATCATGAGTTGTCAGAACTTCAACAGCAGTATAACATTCAGAACTGCAATCTGTTAGACAGCATACTGCGTATTCCGGATGTGCTGAAACCGTCGGACAACTGTGCCGAGGCCGGCGAACAGGAATGGGACATCGTGCGTACAACGCTCGACCGTGCCATAGATGCTTTTCTGGCTTTCCGCATACAGGAAGGCGCAGCATTGGAACATATGTTCACCGAGAAATTGGACGGTATTGCAGCATTGCTGGCTGAAATCGAGCCTTTCGAGAAGAGCCGTGTAGAGAAGATACGCCTGCATTTGCTGAATAATCTGGACAAACTTGCCGACGAAACCAAGCAAAAGATTGATATGAACCGCCTCGAACAGGAGATGATCTACTATTTGGAGAAACTCGATGTTACCGAGGAGAAAGTGCGTCTGACGAACCATATCCGCTATTTCCGTGAAACGATGAACGGCGACGGTACGGGCGTGGGCAAGAAGTTGGCTTTCATAGCCCAGGAGATGGGACGTGAAATCAACACTCTCGGCAGCAAGAGCAACCAGAGCGAGATGCAGATTCTCGTGGTGAAGATGAAAGACATTCTCGAGCAAATAAAAGAGCAGGTGCTTAACGTGCTGTAAGCACCCTGAGGCATACTGCAAAACCCGCCTGTGCAAGGATTGGCACAGGCGGGTTTTTATTGTGTTACAAAGTGTGTTCTTATCGTATCTTTCTTCCGAAGAGGTCGTACCATACGCCGTCGCGGACAATATAGACGATGCCGTCTATCAGCACTTTCTGTGCGTGTGCCGTGGCGGAAGGTGCGACGGTGGTATTATCGATTTCCATAGCAAAGTCGAAGTATTCCGGTACTTGCGGGAGCGACACTCTGGTGCCGGTATAGATCTTCAGTTCCCCCGGTTGCAAGACAACAGTACCCGATGCCATAGTGCCGTTGAGATAGTAGTCGTACCATGTGCCGCTTGGCAAGGTTACGGTTTGGGCGGTGGTAGCAGAGAAGTTGCCTGCCACAAACACATTGTTGCCCCACTGGATAGTGCGCACTTTCTGTCCGCTGCCTATCTGTACGGCAGTAGGATTGCCCTCAAACACTTCGGGCATCAGGCGTGTACGCAGTTGGATAGCCTGTGCGGTCTTTTGGTAAGCGTCCATACGTACACTGCCCTTGCGGAACCAGCCTGCGTTCTCGGGACGCATTTTCACCTGCATCTTCACCTCTTCCTGTACCTCGGCTTTGATATCGTAGTCGTTGTCCGTACCCCATTTGCCGGCGGCGTTCTGGTACTTTGAGTTGTCGTAGCCGAGTTCGGCAAAGTGGTAGAACATGTGGGAGCCGTTGAGCAGAGTGGCGAATGCCATATTGAGCGGCACACGTCCGACGCGCGTTGATTCGTCGGTTTTCATATCTCCGTCGCCCCATCGTTTGGCTTTGAAGAACACACGCTCCCCGTCGTGGCTCTCGGGGTAGGAGATGTAGCCGTCTTTGTTGGCTTCGGCGAAGGAGTCTTCATTTTCGAGCCACCCCATAGCGGTCTGCTCGTAAGCCTTGCAGGTGTTTTGCCAGCAGAGCATACCCGCATTGACTAATTTCGGGCGGTCGCTGTTCATACTCGTTCCCCAATGTTCGAGGATCATATACGCATCGTCCGAGACGGCTTTGACACCCTTTTCGTAGTAGTCTTTCAGGTTTTCCACCGCATTGTATTTCTCGCCGCAGATACCATGACTGAGGTCCAGACGGTAGCCGTCCACTTTGTACTCCTGCAACCAGTATTGCAGGGCGCGTGTAAACATGGCGTGTGCAGGCGGGAAGTCGTGATTCCAGTCTTCATAGACATTGTCGGAGTGGGGTGCTTTTACGTTGAACCACGGGTTGTTTTTCAGGTCGGTGCCGTAGGGATAGAGTTTGTTCATCGGGTTGAGTCCGGTGGCGTGATTGAAGACCATATCGAGAATGACGGCGATACCGCGTTTGTGGCACTCATCGACGAAGGTCTTCAGTTGTTCGGGCGTGCCATACGCCTTGTCAAGGGCAAAATAGTGGTTGGGCGAATATCCCCAATTCTGATTGCCGTCGAACTCGGTTACAGGCATCAACTCCACAGCGTTTATGCCCAAATTCTCCAAGTAGTCGAGACGCTCCATCAAGCCCGCAATAGAGCGCATAGGTGTGTGGTCATAGACCCATAGTTCGTAGATAACCAGATTGTTTTTGTCGGGTCGTTTGAAGTTGAGCGTGGCGTCCGACCATGCAAAAGGCTCCTTACCTGTTTGTATCACCGTTACATAGTCGTGTCCTTTCTCGGGGTATGGTATCAGGTCGGGGTCTATCTTGCGCGGCTCGTATTGGTCGTCGGGGTGTAGCAGTTTCTCGGAATAGAGGTCGGAGATGTATTTGACCACGCCGTCCGCACGTACCACCACATATTGCATAGCGTACTCCTGCCGGGGTGTCAGCCCTGTAAGGGTTATCCAGAAATAGGCACTGTCGGTGGCTTGGCGGAGTTGATAATCGTTACTGACCGTCCAGTCGTTGAAGTCGCCTATCACAAAGACGTGCTGTGCAGGCTCGGTCTTGCTTGCGGCGTAGGTACAGAGCGTTACCTTTGTCTGATCGTCTTTGTCATAGTAGATGCCGTTGAGTATGCCTGCGGGGCGGTCGGCTTTCTGCGGTGCCTGCGGTACGCAGGTGTATGCCGTGGCAGTGGCTTCTTCATCGCCGTTCCGGGCTATGAACTCGAAAGTATAGTTGCCTTCTGCGGGTAGTGTGGCGGTGTATGTGAGTTCGGTGCCGGTAGCGTTCCGTACGGTTTTGCCGTTGAGGTTGAGTGTGAGGTTGGCAGTCTGTGTGGCGTGGCATGAGAGGGTTATCTTGTCCCCTATGGCGGAGATGTCGGGCATAGCCGTCTGTATGTCGGCTGCGAGTCCAGCGTCCGCCAGTTCTACAAAGATGTCGCCGCCATCGGCGGTCTTTCCTTCCGCGCCGCCGTTTTTGCCGTCGTTGAAGACAAAGGCGAGTTTCAGTATTTCCTCGTTTTCGGGACAGCCGTAGTAGGTATAAATGTCGGGTGTAACAAGCAGTTGCCATTTGCCGTCCACGCGTGTCATCTTGGGGTCTGTTTTTTGCCATGTGGTGGCATATTTCCAGTCTTTTGTGCTTGTGCTTTTTGATGTGATCAAGCCGATATGTGCATAACACTCGGCAGCGTCAGCCATACCTTTGTTGCCTTGGTTGGGGTTGAAGATGACGGTGATTTCGCCTTTGTATCCTTTTTGGATGATGGCGGGGACGGTGGTTACCTGTGCCAGCAGGCGTGCAGTGCCGAGGATGCACAGGCAGATGCAGCAGGCACGCATAAGACAGTGTTTCATGATGTAGAAAGGTGTTAGTTGGTAGTATGGTTTTACAAGAAATCCTTGTATCAGTGTTTCACAAGAAACGGTTGGTTGCCATAAGGACAACCAACCGTTTTCCGTTGTGCGCAGGATGAGACTCGAACTCACACGATCTTGCGACCACTACCCCCTCAAAGTAGCGTGTATACCAATTTCACCACCTGCGCTTCATCGGAGTGTGTTACGTAACTTTCCGCCGTATGGGCGTACCAGCCCCGCAACCTCTCCTTAGTCAAACCGCAAGAACTTATGTTCTCCCAATTTGTATGCAGCGTTTTTCCGCTTTGTAAAAGAACGCGTTTTTTCTCTGTGTGTTAGTGCCCGGAACAGGACTCGAACCTGCACGCCTCTCGACATACGCACCTGAAACGTACGCGTCTACCAATTCCGCCACCCGGGCTGTCAGAGTAAAAAAGCAGGAACGAAGTCCTGCTCTTTGAGCGGCAAACGAGACTCGAACTCGCGACCCCGACCTTGGCAAGGTCGTGCTCTACCAACTGAGCTATTGCCGCATAGTGTGTAAGACCACTTGCTTTCTCTCTCGAAAGCGGGTGCAAAATTACTGCTTTTTTTTGATACTGCCAAATGTTTTGAGTAAAAAAGTGCGAAAAAATGTATTTTCTTTGTTTTTTGTGTTGTATGTATGTGTTTTTCGTTACCTTTGCAGTCGGAAAGCATATATATGTCGTATGCAAAAGTATTTTAGGTTGTATGCAAAAGTATTTTAGGTTGTATGCAAAAGTCTCCTGAACAGACAGAGTTGGAAAAGTTGCGTGTGCGTATTACGCGTCGTTTTCACAAGGCGTGTGCGGATTACCGGTTGGTAGCAGAGGGTGACCATATCCTTGTGGGTTTGAGCGGCGGTAAGGACAGTTTGGCTCTGGTGGAGTTGCTGGGTCGGCGTTCGCAGATTTACGTGCCGCGTTTCCGTGTAACCGCCGTGCATGTGCGCGTGCGTGAGCGTGCGTATGTTTCCGATATAAGTTATTTGGAGCGTTTCTGCGGCGAGTTGGGTGTGCCTTTGGTAGTGCGTGATACCGAGATTGCGGTGCCGGAGGGTGTGTCGGCTCAGGAGGCAGCCCGTAAACAGAAAGACCCGTGTTTCCTGTGTGCGTGGTACCGCCGCAAGGCGTTGTTTGATGTGGCGCAGGAGTTGGGTTGCAACAAGATTGCTTTCGGGCACCACAAGGATGATATAGTGGAGACGGCTCTGATGAACCTGTTTTTTCAGGGGTCGTTCAGTACGATAACGCCGTGTCTGCAGTTGGAGAAGATGCCGTTGCGGCTTATCCGCCCTCTGTGTATGATAGAGGAGAAAGACCTTGTGCGCTATGCTGCGTTGCGGGGGTACGAGAAACAGAAGCGTCTCTGTCCTTTTGAGAAGGAGAGCAGCCGGTCGGAGGTAAAACGTCTGGTGGCGCAATTGGAGAGTCTCAACCCGAATATACGGGACTCTGTATGGAGTGCGGCGATGAGGAAATACGAATTATGAATAATGAATAATGAATGAATAGATTTTGATTGTTTATGAACGGATTGTACACTGTTTTGCTATTGATTTGCTCCAATGTGTTTATGACACTGGCGTGGTACGGGCATCTGAAATTGGGCGAGTTTGCGTGGTTTCAGAAACTGCCGCTGATAGCGGTTATCGCGCTTTCGTGGGGAATTGCTTTTTTCGAGTACTGCTTGCAGGTGCCGGCTAACCGTATCGGTTTTGCGGGTAACGGCGGTCCGTTTTCGCTGATGCAACTGAAAGTGATACAGGAGGTTATCACCTTGACGGTGTTTGTGGTGTTCAGTGCTGCGGCATTTCATACGCATCTGCAATGGAACCATCTTGCGGCTGCACTGTGTCTGGTTGCGGCGGTGTATTTCGTTTTCGGGTTCAATGGATAGAACGGGTCTAAAATCTTAACAACCGTGTACTTTTTTCGGTTCGCGGTTGGTTCGTAGTTCCTTCGTAGTTGGTTCGTAGTTCCTTCGTAGGCGGTGGTTGTTGATCAACGGAAAGGAGAGATTAACAAACGGCAAGTTTGCGGGGTGTGGGCAGTGTGCAGCCGTGTGCGGGGGCTTTTTCATTTATTTGTCAGAATGTTTTGTATATGTCGGAAAAAAGTTGTACCTTTGTGCGCTTTTTGCGGCACTGGGGTGCTGCGATGGAAAAAGCACAATATGTTTAACCCTTAATGGTATGTCCCGGCTGCTTGCAGCATAGGGCGTACACAAAAGTAATCTACCATTATGGCAGAAAATCTCTCTCTCCAGAACTTCGACTGGGATGCCTATGAAAAAGAACAACAAGGCACAAAAAATGAAGCAGAAATCCAAAAGTACAACGACACCTTGAGCGCAATCAAGGACAATGAAGTTGTTGAAGGTACGGTTATCTCTATCAACAAACGTGAGGTAGTCGTTAATGTGGGTTACAAGTCCGACGGTATCGTTCCCGCGGCAGAGTTCCGTTACAATCCGGATCTGAAAGTGGGCGACAAAGTGGAAGTGTATATCCAGAGCCAGGAGGACAAGAAAGGTCAACTCGTTCTCTCGCACAAAGAGGCTCGCGCCGCACAGGCTTGGGAGCGTGTCAATGAGGCTTACGACAAAGGCGAAATCGTTACCGGCTACATCAAATGGCGTTCGAAAGGCGGTATGATCGTGGACGTTCTCGGTATGGAAGCATTCTTGCCGGGTAGCCAGATCGACGTTAAGCCCGTTCGCGACTACGACGTATTCGTTGGCAAGACGATGGAGTTCAAGATTGTCAAACTCAATCCCGAGTTCCGCAATGTGGTTGTTTCGCACAAAGCGCTTATCGAGGCTGAACTCGAGGCACAGCGTCAGGAAATCATCAGCAAACTCGAAAAAGGTCAGGTGCTTGAGGGTACCGTTAAGAATATCACTTCCTACGGTGTGTTCATCGACCTCGGTGGTGTTGACGGTCTTATCCATATCACCGACCTCAGTTGGGGACGTGTTTCCGACCCGCACGAGATTGTTTCGCTCGACCAGAAGATCAACGTCGTTATCCTTGATTTCGATGAGGATAAGAAACGTATCGCTCTCGGCTTGAAACAACTCACTCCGCACCCGTGGGATGCACTCGACCCGAACCTCAAAGTAGGCGACAAGGTGAAAGGTAAAGTCGTTGTTATGACCGACTACGGAGCATTCGTGGAGATCGCAGAGGGCGTTGAGGGACTTATCCACGTCAGCGAGATGTCTTGGAGCCAGCACCTGCGTTCGGCCAACGACTTCCTCAAAGTGGGCGACGAGGTAGAGGCGGTTATCCTCACTCTCGACCGCGCAGAACGCAAGATGTCGCTCGGTCTGAAGCAACTCAAGGCTGACCCGTGGGCAGACATCGAGACACGCTATCCTGTCGGAAGCCGCCATACCGCCAAGGTACGCAACTTCACCAACTTCGGCGTGTTCGTTGAGTTGGAAGAGGGCGTTGAGGGTCTGATCCACATCAGCGACCTGAGTTGGACCAAGAAAGTGAAACACCCCAACGAGTTCACCCACATCGGCGACAACATCGATGTTGTGGTTCTCGAAATAGACAAGGACAACCGCCGTCTCTCGCTCGGACACAAACAACTCGAGGAGAATCCTTGGAAAGAACTGGAGGCTAAATACGGACTGGATACCATTGTCGAGGGCAAGGTTGCCGAAATCAACGACAAAGGTGCCGTTATCGCACTTGAGGACGGCGTAGAGGGCTTCTGCACCACCCGCCACCTACAGAAAGAGGACAAGAGTCCGGTTGCAGTAGGCGATACGCTCAACTTCAAGGTTATCGAGTTCAACAGCGATGCCAAACGTATCCTGCTTTCGCACCTCCGTACATGGGAGGAACGCAAAGAGACCGCTAAGGAGAACAAATCACCGAAACGCGAGGCTGCTCCCGAAATGCCGAAGGTAGAGAAAACCACCCTTGGCGACTTGAGTGCACTGGCTAACCTGAAGGCTTCGATGGACGCTGAGAAAGAGACTCCCAAAGCCAAAAAGGCTGTAAAGAAAGAAGTGGAGTAATCTATAGATTGACTCGATTGACTCGTATGTAACGGGGAGACTGTCCGGACAGTCTCCCCGTTTTTTTGTCTGCAGGGCATAACCACTGCTCTGCACCACCTTCGTCTTCACAAACAAAATGGTTAAACCTGCTTGATGCCAAGATACACATCGTATAACCGCATCGGGTTATTAACGGGTTATTAACGGGT
>DGIN01000067.1:25566-33826 GCA_002387325.1 Bacteroidales bacterium UBA4621
TAACGGGTTGTTCAGCATACTCTGCCGAGAGTATAGCGATGGAATGTGAATGTCGTAGCATAGGGCATACACACCCGTTATTATGTTTTATAACATATAATAAAATTTGTATATATCCCCTAAAAGCAGTACCTTTGCACCGTTTTTGTAGAAAAACTGACACATTTTGCAGCCGCTACAAATAACATACAACTAATATACTAACCTCTAAATTCTAATTTATCATGAAGAAACTGTTCACTTTCTTTGTGCTGTGTTTGGCAGCACTCTCTCTCAACGCCGCTGACTATTATGTAGCAGGTACGATCCCCGGCATTTCTTGGGACAACCGGGGCGAAATGGTAAAAGACGGCAATGTCTATACCTACACGTGGACTGCCACCGCTGACGGCACATACGAGTTCAAAATTACAGCCTGTGCTACCGGATGGGACTGCACCAACTATGGTAATGAGACGGGTAATAATATCGTCTTCTCCTGCAAAACCGGCGATGTAGTAGTCATTACTTTCGATCCCGCCATCCCAAGTATCACGGTAAGCGGTAATACGGAAACACCCGTTACGGACATCAAGTATTACGTGGCTGGTACGCTCCCCGGTTGCGAATGGAACCCTACATCGCAAGAGATGACGCAAGACAGCGAAAACAAGAACCTGTGGAAATATACGTTTACTGCCGAGGCTGCTTCCTACGAATTTAAAATTACGCAAGGGACATGGGCTATACAATATAACAAAAATAACATTGACGAGAACTCGCCAATCGCACTTAGTGCCAACGAAGAGAACGTGAAAGTAACTTTCGCCGCTGGACAGGCTGCTATCATCTTCAATGCCGAGACCAAAAAAATTTCTGCCAGTCAGCAAGGACAAGGTGAAACACCGATTGCTTCCACCTACTTTATCAAACACCCGTTTGAAAACAACAACTGGGAATGGCGAGAACTGAGTCCCAATGCAGACAAAACCGTTTGGACATTAAACGCCACCTATGGCGGTGCCGGCTGCAATTGGAATACCGAAGCAAGTGATACCAACGCACAGTGGATTGCGTCGCCCCAATTGGTAGGCGATCCGCAAGTAGGCGATCAGGTTACGTTCTCTCTTGACCCTGTTGCAGGAACCATCACCATTACCAAAGACAACTCACAAACCGCTCTTGATAATACAAGCCTGCAAACAACTGCCGCCAAAGTGGTACGCAACGGCGTGGTTTATATCCTCCGCAACGGTATTTTATACACCACAACAGGACAAATAGCAAAATAAATACTGACCCTAATCACTTATTCTCCGAGTTGAAAAACTACAACTCGGAGAATAAGTTTTTGTATAGCAATGCAACATCGTTCACACTCCTTTCTGCTCCTACTGTTGTGCTTTGTGTTGATAGCAGGGAATGCTATGGCTGCACCGAGAGGCAAGTCCTCAAAGCACAAGAAACTGACACGGACATACACCAAGGCTTCGCTCATCGACGTTCTGACCGACATCTGCAAACGGACGGACTACAAACTTGACTGTTCCGATGCCGAACTTGACGAGACGATGCCCGTTACACGCAAGTTCAAAGACGTAAGTGCCACATCGGCTATCAAAAGAATACTCGGCAAACAGTATATCGTAAAAGCCAAACGCGGCACTATCTATATTACCAATGTACCCGTGCCGCCTACCACCTACCAAGTACGCGGAGTACAGCCGTCAGACATAGCGGAAGACGAAGACAAAATCGTTTATACCTATCAAGACACTACCTACGCGGTCGCTTGCCGTACCGTAACAAAACGCATCGACCCGGAGATAACCGAACAACAGGACCTCCCCGCCAAACACTATGTACAAGCCCTCATCGGATTGGGATACGGCTCTTTGGGACATGACCTGAAGGATAAAGACGGCAACAAAGCAGGCACCAACCGCGGAGACCTGCAGGGGCAACTGCAAGTGCAATACGCCTACTATTTCCACCCCAACTGGGGCGTAACTATGGGCGTGGGTTTCTCCGCTTTCGGCAGCCATAGTGTACTCAACAACACCACTGTCTGGACAGACATAACCGACAGCGATGGAGAAAAATACGACCACTATGCACTTACGCACAACTGGTGCGAACAACAGATAACACACATCGTGGATTTCCCTATTGGTATCCAGTGCCAATACCCCCTCAATGACAACAACCTCCGTCTCTACGCAGGCGCAGGCATACGCATAGGCGTACCGGTTTACAGCCGGTGGGCGCTCCACAAAGGGGCATTGGAGCATCAAGGCTACTATCCGCAATGGAATATGCTCATACGCGAGGGAGAAGGAAATATGACCGGAGACCGCGATTTCTATACAGAGCATATCGACAGTGATTGGAATACAGAACGCCACGAGTTGAAACAAAAACCGGTTTCGCTTGCCGTAGATGCCAACATAGGCGTGATGATTCCGCTCAATCGGCAAGTGGACTTGATGTGCGGTATGTATTTCCAAATGGGCTGTCTTGACCTCAACCCCGTCAAACAGACAGACAGACAGGAGATAGGCTGGCAGCAGACAGGCAAAACACCCGACTGCCGCAACCACACCTTTATGAACCAATACGCAGGTCTGCTTAATACCGGCCTCGCCTCTGCCACACACCCGTGGGGCGTTGGCGTTACGGTAGGCGTATCGTGGCACCGCATCGAGAAACCCAAGAAAACCGAACCTACCTTTGAGAAACTGCAAGTGTGCGACACCACGTACACTCTTGCCGCACGTACGGAAACAACCCTCAAACCGAAGAAAGAAGCCGCCAAACAGATTGTACAGGTAATGCGCAAATCGGTCATCTGGTTTGATGTCAACTCCACCGAACCGAAATTGGAACCCGCTGACGTATTGGACAAGATAGCGGCTGTACTGATACAGAACCCCGACCAGCAGATTGTCATCTCCGGACACGCCAGCAAAGAAGGCAATGCTCGCAAAAACCGTATCTTGTCGGAGCAACGCGCCAAAGTAGTGGCAAAAATGCTGGAAGAGAAAGGTGTGAAAGAAAACCAACTGCATGTTGAGGCACACTCGTCGGATATAGCCTACATAACCACAGACGGCACCAAACACACCATTGCTTTGGACCGACGTGTGGAGATTATCCCTCTGGAAAACGGGCAGCCCGTTCAGGAACTGCAATTGACACAAACCGTAGAAGCAACCGAATGACACCTGTACTACCCTAATTGAATGATAAATATGAAACGCATATCAATCATATTGTTTGCAGTTCTGTCGGCATATACTGTTTTTGCTGCCATACCAAGCGGAACCACTATCTATCTGGACGTATCACAGCACAAGTGCTGCTATACCACCTATATGCTACGCTCGGACGATATAGGTATCTGCAAAAAAATGACACCCGTGGCAGGATACACCGGACTCTATTCCTACAAACTCAATCGGAGCGTGAATAACAAACTGCGCTTTGCCGGCACCGACCGCACACTGCAAATAAACAACGGCGACGAACTGAACTACAACATCGATGATTTCAATCCATGGACTACCTCGTGGGTGGGCAGTTCCGCACTGTATTGCGTAGTAACGGACGAAAATGGTACTTGCAGTTGGATGGCAGAACCATTGGCTACACAAGACAGCCCTTTGGCAGATGCGAACATCACGATGGCATACAACTGCACAAAGCATAAGTTTGTGGCGGGAATATATGCCGAATTTAACAGCACACCATGCGGCGTAAAAATATCCTCGTCCGCTATGCCGGAAGACAAAGTGATAAAGAAACCGCAGTCGCCTTTGTCGTACACCGTTTCCGATGAAATAGCATTAGGCGAAACGGTAACGGTTACTCTGAGCATCTATAGCGATGTGGCTTGCACCAACAAAGTGGACGAACGCACATTCTCAGCCATTGCCGCTTCGCAAGAATGTAGCCGGACGCACAATATCAGTTTCTGTATGGGTACCACTGCCACACTCACCGCATCGCTGGAGGGCGACATCTACGAATGGAGTTCAACCGACCCCGCCGTCAACGGAGCCAACACACGTTCCGTAAAAATACCTACCGACAACCTCGGCAAGTACACATATAGTGTAAAGACCTACCAAATCAACATCGTGGTTGAAAACAACCTGATGGCAGGGGGCGACTTTGAGAACGAAGGCATAGGGTTCTCGTCTGACTACTACTATGTGGGCAAAGATGTAGTGGCTGACTATGGTAGTCACGGGCAGGACATCTACACGCTAACACAAGATGTCAGCCAATTCTGGCGCGATTTTGCCTCTGTCAAAGCACATGGAGGCAAGTACTACGGTTTCTTTGATGCAGAGAGCAAAGGCTATGCATGGAAAGCGGAGACCAATTCCTCGGAGGGTATTCATAGTCAGGACAACCCGAACCTGCAAATCAGGAAAGGGCAGAAATACTATTTCTCCTATTGGGCAGCCTTTCCTAATGCAGAAGGTACGGAGTATTTCTCCGCCACACCGGCTACACTGCAATTCTTGATTTCGTACCTCAACAAAGACGGGAACCGCATTACCGAAAAATTAGGCGACCCGTACACATTATCCAACAACGACCATAACTGGCATCAGCAAACGGTAATCTGGACCGCACCTGCCAGTTCCGCAGAGGTTATGATTGCCGTATATGATACTGTTACTTCATGGCGGGGCAACGACTTCTGCTTGGATGACATTATGTTCCAAAATGTATCTTACTCCGAGACAAATGTGGCGTTTACCGACTATTTCGAGGTAACCGTACGTGATTGCGACCTGCCTGAACCGTGTGCAGTACCTGTCTATCGCAAATGGAATGATTTCCTGTTTGTGGACAACAGCGATTCTATCTACACGGAATACCAATGGTACTGCAATGGAAAAGCCATTGAAATTGGGGGAAACGCCCAGTATTACCGTATATCCGAACCCAATGATACAGACGAATACTATGTTTTGCTCAACGGCAGCATCAAGTCGTGTTCCACCACAATCGCCAATGCAGACAAGTCTGTTGATAGCAAACCCTATCCTACCAAACAGATGGTAGCCAAACGGGTCTATGTATTGTCCCCCGATTTCCGGTTGGTGGTAACATACTTTGACGATGGTAGTACCGAAACAGAAAAACAACTACGTTTCTAACAGATTATCCTATGTTCAGACGGCTTCTGCATACAATCACCGTTTGTGCGTTGCTTGTTGTCATTGTGGCAACAAGCAATGCACAAACGGTTTATTCACTACACAATACTGTGGTAGATACTACACGTATGACAGGCTGCGAGGGAGAGGATGTCTTCTTACGGGGGGCAGAGAATACATCGGAGTCGTCCTATCTGTGGCAACAAATAGAACTCGGAAAAAATATCACCATACCATACCCCGGTAGGACTTACACTTATACTGTCGGCAACACGACCGACACCATAGTATGCGAGGTGGTAACCACTACGGTTTATGCCAAAAACAATCTGATGGCAAGCGGTGATTTTGAGACCTGCCCGCCCGATTTCGAATCGGATTACCAGTACGCTTTCGACTGGGACAAATCAAAAGGCTGCAATTATAACAGCAGCAATTTTTATAGTGAATGTCCCGGAAATTATAAGAGTAACATCTATGCCATTACGGCAAATGCCAATACGTTCTGGCGCAATTATCAGGTACGGCGACCGCATGGCGGACAGTATTTTGCATTGTTTGATGCCGGAAAAGAGGGATATGCGTGGAAAGCCGAAACAACGAAAGGCAACCCTAATCTGAAACTGCAAAAAGATTCCACCTACCTGTTTTCGTATTGGGTCGCCCACCCCAATGCAAACAATGAAAGCAACTCCCCTGCAGAACTGCAGTTCGTACTGATACTGCGCAACGGTACCCTGAAAGCCGATACTGTGGATTTGGGTGCTCCGCACAAACTTTATCAGGGTACGGAAAAAGACAAGGACTGGCACAAAGTGGAGGTACAATGGACCAACACATTACGCGATTGCGATGATGTGATAATCGGTGTGTACGACCGAAACGGTGATGCCGGTGTAGGTAACGATTTCTGCTTGGACGACATTATGTTCCAGAACACCGCCTATATATCTACGGAGGTGTTGTACCGCACGGTATTTATTGTCCGTCCGAAACCACAAGCCGAGTGCTGTCCGACTGTATTGAACGGCAATCCGGTAGATACTACGGTTTGCCTGCAAGACCTGCCTTTTGTTTGGCAAAAGACCATCTATGGTGAGACATTCCGTATCCGTATTGAAAATACCGATGCCACAGGCACTTGCAAAGTGGATACGGTTGTCAAGTATAAAACTGCCCATATCGGTTGTGACAGTATCCGCTTTGCTTTCCGTGTCCACACGCAAGACTGCCATACCTGTCCGCCCGTGGTGGAAGCCGCACCTGTGGACACCGTAGTCTGCTATGATACGCCATTTCCTTTCCAATGGAGAGGATATTCTTTCAATAGTCCTAATGCTATGGGGATAAGCACAGTCAATTCTGTTATAAAGTCGCTATCCGACCCCGCTTGCGACAGTTTGAGTCTGACCTTCCGTATTCGGTGCACTGCGCAACCGGTAGAAGACAATACCGATGTGTCTCTCTGCGAAGACGAACTGCCCTACCAATGGATATGGCTGTCGCAGCCTATCCGCCAAGCGGGCGATTACCTATATACGGAAAAGACGGTACAAGGGTGCGATTCCATACGGCATACCCTGCATCTGTCCATTATACCAAACATTATACAGTATAAGAAATGGGCTGACGTGGTCTTTATACCGGATTCTGCCGGGCGATATACTTCCTATCAATGGTATCACAACGCGCAACCGATTGCCAATGCCGTTGAGCAGTTTTACCACGCCCCTGAAGGATTAAGCGGGCTGTATCATTGTGTTATGCAAACAGTAGATGGCACAACGGAACAGTCATGTCCTCAAGATTTTGATGCCATTGCCCGTTCCGCAGATGAGAATGCGGGAGCCGAACCGGTGCGCCGCATAGTGACTCAGCGTACAATGTGGATAAGCCCTGTTTTCCGTGTAAAAATAACCACCTATTCCGATAATACTATTCAAGCCGAGAAACAATGCGTAATTCAGCACTGACCCTAACTCTACGCTTTGGCATTTGTGTGCTTTGTTTGGCATATACAATACCCGTACAGGCACAACGCAACGGACTATACGGCCCCTCCACCCGCTCCGGTCGTGAAGTGTCATTCGACGTGGCAATAGGAGCAGGATATTCTCAATTGGGATACAACACAGCCCAAACCGATTTGAAGACCTCTACCATCGGCGATTACGGAATAAACGCACGCCTCGGAATAAACTATTTCTTTACCACGTATTTCGGTATCGGTGTAGGAGCCGACTTTACACGGTATGGCCAGTCGGTTTCGTTAGATGACAACCGCCTTGTATGGAAGGACGTTACAGATACCGATGCAGACGATATGGTCGCTGGGGAACGGTATGACCATATACTGGACATCTACAAGTGGCGTGAACGGCAGCAGCAACTCTATATTGCTCCGCAACTGCTGCTGATGTCTGTAGTACCTTTCTCACATCTCAGTCTGCAGATAAAAGCAGGCGTAGAATATGGATTCTGTGTACAATCTTCTTATCATGCTTCCGGCGATATAGAGCATACCGGTTTCTATGACAAATGGGGGCTGACGCTCCATGAAGTACCGGCACACGGATTTTACCGCACCACCGGTTTTGCTCCGGAAGGCAACCAGAAAGACCGTTTTGCCAACCGGCAACAATTATCCATAGTAGGCAGGATAGGTGTACTCATACCGTTGACCCGTTCTTTGGATTTATGCGCAGATGTATTGTGCAAGTATGCGGTCTATACATCGCCCGGCACAAGCAATATCGCCGGAGGGACAGGGGAGGTCGGATTCCATGAAAACGCCACGAATGAAAGCGTACGCGACCCGCACTATTTCATACCGGAATACAGCACACTTATCGCCACACCGGTTGTATCCGGCAAATACTCGCTTTTTCTAACGGGTGTAGAAATAGGTATCCGCTATCGTATTCCGCTGCGTAAATCTTTCTCCTGCCGTTGTATTGTGGACTGACAAAATTCCGGCAGTACAAATACTTTTCATTGTTTCCGAGCATACAAAAAAGGCTGTCCTCCTTGTGTCAGACAGCCTTTTTTATGTTACAACCTCAGCATATCATATAACGAACAACCCGTTAATAACCCGTTAATAACCC
>DGIN01000070.1:0-20661 GCA_002387325.1 Bacteroidales bacterium UBA4621
ACTTGCTCAAGTGGCTGATTATTAGTATATTTGTAGTGTCAAATTACAATACATACATCAGTCCACTCGAACAAGTAAAAAACTTGTGTGATACCGCTCTTCGCAGCCAGTCAGCAATCAAAGCCTCTTTTATCTCATTTTTCAGAGAGGTCATCATCGGCGTGTTCGCCATTTGCGGAAGAGTTAATTTTCTGCAATTGATACACAATACCATAATGATTGAACGGTTTTTTATCAATGTTGGACGAATGCCGAACATTAACAAAAATAAAAGGCTAAAAGAACACTATGTCAAAGAACTTATGCTATTTGGCTTAAATACAGCCAGTAAGCATTATTTTTTATTCCGTTTTTAACGAACTATTGTTTTAACGAACTATTGTTTTATATAATATGCAAATATATGGTTTTGTACTATATGGTTTTGTACTATATGGTTTTGTACTATATGGTTTTATATTATCTGGTTTTGTATTATTTATAAATGTGTCTTGATGAGGCTTTATTAGGCACGAGTAGTTTTGATTAGTCTCGTCTGCTGCCAAGCAAAATCAAGATGTAATATACTAATGTTGCCAACGATGACAGAGCGGCTACCACATAGGTATAGGCGGCACTGCGGAGTGCAGAGATTGCCATCGGGGTCGTTTCACTATTGGTGATACCCGCCTCTTGCAACCAGTCGATAGCCCGTTTGCTGGCGTTGATTTCTACCGGCAGGGTAATGAATGAAAACAGGGTAGTAAGCGCAAACAGTCCGATACCCACTTCCATCACCTGCGGAAACACCTGAATCAAGAGCATACCTGCAAGCAATACCCATGTCAGCCAACGGCTTGCAAAATCTACGGCAGGAACAAGGGCGGAACGCAGTTTGAGTGGAGCGTATTCCTGTGCGTGCTGCAGAGCATGTCCACATTCGTGTGCAGCAACAGCAGCGGCCGCCACAGTGGCTTGCGAATAGACTGCTTCCGACAGATTAACCGTCTTGTCGGCAGGGTTGTAGTGGTCTGTCAGACGTCCTTTGATGCACGTTACCTGGACATCGGTGATGCCGTTATCACGGAGCATTTTTTCCGCCACCTCTTTTCCTGTCAGGGGCAGTGGCACTTTGGAATAGCGTTTGAACTTATGGTCAAGCGATGCCGACACCGCCCAACTAATCAGCATTATGGCGATAAATATCAACCAATAAATGCCATTTGCGTTTGCTATAATATAATCCATAGTTATTTTTCCGTTTTTGTCTTGCGCTTGCAGGTCTTGCAGGTTCCATATACATACAATGAACAGCCCTGCATATTAAAATTGGAGTACTTACGCGTGCGAAGCAAATTTTCCACAGCAATGTCCCGAAAGTGCGATACCCGTCCGCAACGTGTGCAAACCAACTCCATTCGCACGGCATTTTTAGTCATCAGTTCATACTCCGATCTTTTTCGCCCGTAGCGTTTGCTGATACAATGCAAAATCTGTGCCGAAACCAACAGGTTGACTGTATTATATACTGTTCCTGTGCTGATATGCTCATTTTCCATCTCTGCCACCAACGTATCCATACTGAAAGGCTGGGGCATAGTGCATATATGTTTCAGCAGGATTTCCCGCTCGGGTGTACGGCGCAGATGATTGGCTTGAATATATGCCTCCAGTTTTGCCAATGCCGCCTTGTATGCATCTTCCTGCTTCACTTAAATAGCCTTGATATAAGCACGGCGGCGTTTGTGCTGCTTATGCTCGAACTGTGTCCAGTTGGCTTGGTTCTTGGTATTGGTTTCCAATATAGATGTGGTTTCCGCGTACTTGATACCATATTTGTTCATATAGGGTATCTGGTCGGTGAAGAAAAGCACGTTGATGCCAAGATCCTGATAGTCAGGCCGTACCGCTATCAGCAGCAGATCAAACACTTCCATTTTCTTAGCCCGCAAAGCCTTAATCAGGTAATACCAGCCGAAGGGGAATAATTTTCCACCGCATTTGCGCAACGCATTCGATATATCCGGCATACCGACTCCGACCCCGACTATCTCGTTTTTCTCATTGACGACGACCGTTACGAAATCAAAGTTCAGCACGGGGAAATACATATCGCGGTAGTATTCCTTTTGCCGTTGGGTCATCGGTTGGAAATTGTAGAGTTTCTGGTATGCGGCATCAATCACATCCATATACTCAATGCCGTATTTTGCGACCAGTTCTTTGCTGTTCTTTACTTTGTCCACGTGTACGTGGCTGCGTTGTTGTACGATGTCCGCCAATCGTTGCAGGCGTTCCGGTATCTCGGCAGGAGGCGTAACACGGAATTCAATCCAATCAGCCTCTTTTTGCAGCCCGTACGCTTCCATGTGCTGCACGTAATAAGGGTAGTTGTAGAGGGAAGCCATCGGTGCCAAGTATTCGTATCCCTCAATGAGCAAGCCCTCGTGGTCAAAGTCGGTAAAGCCGAGCGGTCCGTTCATCTCCGTCATACCCTGTTTGCGTCCCCATTCCGCCACAGCATCCAGCAACGCTTTGCTCACCTCTTTGTCGTCAATAAAATCCATCCATCCGAAGCGCACTCGCTGTACGTTCCAGCGTTTGTTGGCTTCACGGTTGATCAGTGCGGCAATACGTCCGACGGGTTTTCCGTTGCGGTATGCCATAAACAACTGCTTGGTGCAGACATCCAGAGCCGGATTCTTCCTGTCATCAAAGGTATTCATCTCATCGAAGAACAGCGGCGGGCAATAGTAAGGACAATCCTTATACAAATCGTTGGCAAACCGGATAAACTTTTTAATCTCCGATTTCGTATTGATTTCTTTTATTTCTACCATATATGTGTTTCTTGAACCACAAAAACCAGACAAAGGTACAGCAAAAAAATGAGATATGCAAATCTATTTTACAGTTTGCCGCAAAAAACGCGTGTGGATGCTCCGTTGAACGACCTTACAAGAACCACTTTATCAACCGTGTATCTACCGTGTATCAACCGTGTATCTACCGTGTATAAACCGTAGTCTGTAGCGTGAAGCGGGCGAAAAAATACAAGCCGTTTGGCTATCCTGAAAAAAAGTAGTAACTTTGCCCGTTGAAATATGGTCAAAAAAATTATTCAAACAGCCGATAGCGTTTTTTTACGGACGGCTGCGCCGTATTACTACAAAGCAACCATAAGTTTTATGTTCCAAAATCATACCGAACAGCCATTATGTTACCTCTTGCAGAACGCTTGCGTCCCCGTACGCTGGACGAATATATAGGTCAGAAGCACCTTGTGGGCAAGGATGCCGTACTGCGGCAAATGATAGAGAGCGGCAACTTGAGCAGTTTTATCCTCTGGGGTCCTCCCGGAGTGGGGAAGACTACGCTTGCCAAAATCATTGCGCACCGGTTGGAGCGTCCTTTCTACACCCTTTCGGCAGTAACGAGCGGTGTGAAAGAGGTGCGCGAGGTTATAGAGAAAGCCAAGCGCACGGCAGCAATGAACAGCGGTATTTTTGCTGCCAGCACCGACCGCCGCTCGCCGATACTGTTTATTGACGAGATACACCGTTTTTCCAAGTCGCAGCAGGACAGTCTGCTGGGTGCGGTGGAGGACGGGACGATTACGCTGGTGGGTGCCACGACGGAGAATCCCTCTTTTGAGGTCATTACGCCTTTGTTGAGCCGCTGCCAGGTGTATGTGTTGCAGCCTCTCGGCAAGGAGGATTTGCTCGAGCTCCTGCACAGGTCTCTCACCGAAGACGAGTATATCCGTTCTCTCGGCATAGAGGTCAAAGAGACCGAAAGCCTGTTGCGCTACTCGGGCGGGGACGCTCGCAAATTGCTCAATATCGTAGAATTGGTAACCAATTCGGGCGTGCGGGTGATTGATAATGACACCGTTACCAAACAACTGCAGCAGAACCCCGTGGCTTACGACAAAGACGGTGAACTGCACTACGATATTATTTCCGCGTTTATCAAGTCCATTCGCGGAAGCGACCCCGATGCGGCAATTTATTGGCTGGCGCGAATGATTGCGGGTGGCGAAGACCCGAAGTTTATCGCACGGCGGTTGGTCATTTCCGCAAGCGAGGACATCGGTTTGGCAAATCCGAATGCAATGCTTGTGGCGAATGCATGCTTTGATACGCTTACCAAAATCGGCTGGCCGGAGGGGCGTATCCCGTTGGCAGAAGCAACGGTCTATCTGGCTACATCGCAGAAATCCAATTCGGCGTATTTGGCTATAGACCAAGCCCTTGCAGAGGTGAAAAAAAGTGGTAACCTGCCTGTGCCGCTACATTTGCGCAATGCGCCTACCAAACTGATGGAGGAATTAGGCTACAGCGACGGGTATAAGTATGCGCACGATTATCCGAACCATTTTGTCAAGCAGCAGTTTATGCCTGACGAGTTGCAGGGTACGCATTTCTGGCACCCGCAGGGTAGTCCGCAAGAGCAGAAGATGGCGGATTGGATGAAATATCTGTGGGCGAAATAGGGCAACCGCATCAAAACAGTAACATCACCTGTAGAAAATAGGGTCTATGGTCATCAAAATGGCATCGAAGTGCCGGTCTGTAGTTTCGGCGAAGGCGATAAGGAGGCGGTTCTGCTCAAGCCACAGGCTTTCGCTTCGCTACGAAAGTACCCTATTTCGCCCACGGGCTTACGGGTGGGGCCGCAGGCACTCAGTGTGTATTCGTTTGACGACGCGGGACGCGTCGTGTCCACAAACGAAGCATAGTCATCCGGTTTGTGCCAAACCGACTGGGGATGGTGGTGTCCGCGTCCCCGGAATGGCATCTGCGGTTTCTGAATGGTGTCGGTGTTTCCGGCGATGTCATTTTGTAGCAAAAACCCTAATTAATTTGTAGCAAAAAACCTAATAAAATGTGCTAATGTTTGATGCGGTTGCCCTGTGGGAGAAATAAAAAATTTGCGCAAGTCGTTTTTTTGTACTACCTTTGTACTTTGAATTTTTGCGGAGCGGTTCAGAAGCGGGCTGCGGGCTATGGTGTGAACGAATTAATAACCAACAATAATCTAATAATCAAACAGTTGAAGAAAGTATGGAAAAGCCGTATGTTTTAGGACTTGATATGGGCGGAACCAATTCCGTCTTGGGAGTAATTGACGCACGCGGGCACGTGCTGGCGCGTACATCTATCAAGACGCAGGAGTATCCTGACATCCGCGATTATGTGGATGCCCTCTATGTGGAGGCGGAGAAGATAATGGCTCCTCTCGGCGGTGCGGAGATGTTCCGCGGTATCGGTGCGGGTGCGCCTAACTCCAATTATTACACGGGCAATATCGAGTATCCCGCCAATCTGCCATGGTCGGGAATTACGCCGTTTTGCGATTTGATGAGTGCGCGTTTCGGTCTGCCTTGCCACGTTACCAACGATGCCAATGCTGCAGCCCTCGGCGAGATGACTTACGGCGCAGCCCGCGGAATGAAAAACTTTATTATGATAACTCTCGGAACGGGTGTCGGTTCGGGTATCGTGATAGACGGAAAACTCGTGTACGGACACGATGGTTTTGCCGGTGAATTAGGTCATACGAAGATTGCCCGCGGTCCGCAGGCGCGTCTGTGCGGTTGCGGTCAGCACGGCTGTTTGGAGGCGTATGCCTCGGCTACGGGTGTGGCTCGTACGGCACGCGAGATAGTAACAACCACCGACCGTCCGACGCTCCTGCGTGCGCTTGATGCGGCTTCGATTACCTCAAAAGACGTATTCGATGCTGCGGAACAAGGGGACGAGGTTTCGAAGCAGATTTTTGAAGAAACAGGCAAGATGCTGGGGCAGAAATTCGCTGATTTCGTGGCATTCTCCGCCCCCGAAGCGATAATCCTTTTTGGCGGTATGACCAAGTGCGGACATTATATCCTTGACCCGATTGTAAAAACGCTGAACGAGGAAGTGTTCCATACATGGACCAACAAAGTGAAGGTTATGTTCTCCGACCTCAAAGAGGCAGATGCTGCCGTTCTCGGTGCATCGGCTCTGGCGTGGGAGTAAATAACAATTTGTAAATGTGCAAGTTGGGAAATTTGCAAATGAGATAAGAACCATTTACAAACTTGCACATTTACGAATTGGCAAATTGAATAGAGTGTGAGACTATTATATCAGTTTCCGATGTGGTTTCAGCGGCTATATGCAGGTGTCCATTGGCGTATGGACAGCCATCGGAAAGCCGTATATCTGACATTTGACGACGGTCCGATACCTGAGGTAACCCCTCAGGTATTGGCTGTTTTGGACAGGTACGGTGTGAAAGGGACGTTTTTTATGGTAGGGGAGAATGTGGTGAAACACCCCGAAGTGTATGCTATGGTGTGCAATGGCGGGCATTCTGTGGGCAACCATACATACAACCATATGAAAGGTCTTCGCGTGCGCACGCGCACGTATATAGATAATGTGGAGAAAGCCGATGCGGTGTTGGGCGGAACGCGTCTGTTCCGCCCGCCATACGGTCGTTTTTGGTTTTGGCAGAAACTGGCTCTGTTCCGTCTCGGGTACGGGCTGTACTTGTGGGATGTGCTGACCCATGACTACAACCCCAATTACACACCGGAGCGTATGCTCTCGATAATACGGCGTTACACCCGCAACGGCAGTATTATCAATTTCCACGACTCGATCAAGTCTAACGAGCGTATGCTGGCGGTTCTGCCGCAAGCCATTGAGTGGTTGCAGCAGGAGGGCTACGAGATACTGCCTCTGCCAATGCACAATGTATAATGTGTAATGGTGTAGCGGCATAACATATATTTTATGATGAAGAAAATCCTCTATAGAAACCGGTTGATTTGGTCGGTGAGCAGTCTCTGCTTGCTGCTTACGGGGTGTGCCAACCGCGGTATCGGTCCGCAGGGCGGTCCCAAAGATACCATTCCGCCCGTGGTGGTGAAAGAGACGCCTGCCAACGGATTTACCCATTTTGCAGAAAAAAAAATAGAGATTCTCTTCAACGAGTATCTGCAGTTGGACAACGTGCAGACCAATCTGTTAGTTTCGCCTCCGCAGCAGGTGCCTCCCGAAGTGAAAGCGCAGGGGAAAAAGGTGGTTATTACTTTGCAAGAGGATTTGAAAGATTCTACCACATACACCCTTGATTTCGGCAATTCAATATGCGACTACACCGAGAAAAATCCTATTCGCGGATACCAATACACTTTCACTACAGGCGACCGTATTGATTCATTGGAGGTTTATGGCTTGGTCGTCAATTCAGAGGACTTAAATCCCGTATCGGGTGTGCTTGTCGGCTTACATTCCAACCTTTCGGACACGGCGTTCAGTACATTGCCATTCACACGCATTGCCCGCACGGACAGTCTCGGCGGTTTCGGGGTGCGTAACCTGCGCGGTGGGCAGTACCGTCTCTATGCGTTGCAGGATTTGAGCCGCGACTACCTATACCAGCCGGGTGAAGGGTTGGCATTCGCCGACTCGTTGGTCGTTCCGGAATACGAGGTGGAAGTTGTGCGTGATACGATATGGCGCGATACATTGCTGGTTGATAATCAGACGCTTGATACTGTAAAAATGGGTATTGTGGATTCGGTGCGCATTGTGGAAAACACATATGTCGGTCTCTCTGATCTGCTGCTTTGGTTTTTCAGAGAAAACAAGGTTCGCCACTATTTTCAGCGTGCGTACCGTGATGATGCACATATTATTCGCCTTGTTTTCGGAGCCCCGCAGGACAGTCTGCCCGTGGTGCGTGCGTTGCCGCCGAGTGCGTTGGATTCGCTGCGTAGCGATTCTGTGTGGATTGACCCGATGCAATATGCGCTTTTGCAATCCAATCCGACCCGCGACACATTGGTCTATTGGCTGACCGACTCGATGGCAATAGGGCAGGACAGCATCTATCTGGAGATGACTTACCTCAAGTCCGATTCGGTGTATAACCTTGTGCCGCAGACCGATACTATCAGTGCCATATACCGTGCACCGCGTCTGACCGCCAAAGCACGTGAGGCACTTGACAAGAAGAACCGCGAGCGCACTCTCGACCTGCGCTCCAATGCGAAGAACGGTTTTGAGGTTTATGATACACTGCGTATCTTTTCGCCTATGCCCATTGATTCGGTTTGGGCGGACAGTATCGGGCTGTACGAGAAAATTGATACTGTCTATAAAGCCGTGCCTTTTGTCTTGCAATCTATCGACTCCGTGCCGATGGGGTACGTCGTGGTGGCACGTTTGGAAAAGGGCAAGTCGTATGAACTGCGTCTCGATTCGGGGGCGGTGCGCGACGTGTACGGTGTGGCGAACAAGGCAAAGACGTTTGCGCTCCAACTCAAGACGGCGGAGGACTATTCCACGCTGCTTATCAAAGTGCCGCATTACGACTCTGCTATCCGTTTGCAACTCCTTGACGAGAAAGACCAGCCCGTGCGGGAATTGCCTGCGCTGCCCGACGGCACGAAATTCGAATACCTTACTCCGAAGGCGTACTACTTGCGATTATATTTTGATCTGAACGGAGACGGAAAGTGGACGACCGGTGACTGGGCTACGAAACGTCAGCCCGAACCGGTGTATTATTTCCCCGCCAAACTGACGCTCCGTGCCAACTGGGACTTCGAGGAGATTTTTGACTATCTCGCCCGCCCGCAATTAGATGCCAAGCCCCGCGAACTCCGCAAAGATGCTAACAGCACAAAGAAATAGAAAAAGTTTTTAACGTCCTTAAAGTTTGCATCCTGTTATGGAAATCAAAAACCTCCTTTTGGCGACCACCCGCGATGAGTTCCGCCAATGGTTGCAATCGTACTACGCCACCGAGACGGAGTGTTGGGTGCGTGTGAAGCGCGGGCGTCCGAAGGATGATGGCACGTTTTGGTATATCGATGCCGTGGAGGAGGCGATGTGTTTCGGTTGGATTGACAGCACTACCAAGACCGTTGACGGGGTGCATCTGCAGCGTTTCTGCCATCGGCGCAAGGGCAGCAACTGGACGGAACTGAACAAAGCCCGTTGCCGCAGGATGGAGCAACTCGGACGTATGACCGATGCGGGGCGAGCCGTCTATCCTGATAGCAATGTCAGGTGGTTGTCAAGTGGATGTGAGGTGGATAGCGATATTCTGGCTGCTCTCCAAGCCGACCCCGTAGTGTGGGCGAACTACCAAAAGCAGCCTGAGTTGTACCGCCGTGTGCGGATTGATACCATTCAGTTCAACAAGAAAAGCCGCCCCGAACTATATCACACTCGCTTGCAAAAATACATAGAGAACACCCGCAAAGGCATTCTCTATGGCGAATGGAACGACGGCGGGCGGCTGACCGACAATATATGAAAAAAGACAAAATAATCAATTGGAGCATTCTCATTGCCGGATTGCTCGTGCAGGTAGTGGTCTATATGCTGATGCCTGACAACCCGTGGTCATTAGTGAGCGGACTGTTCGGTATGTGTTCCGTGATACTCTGTTCGCAGGGCAATATACTCACTTTCTTTTTCGGCTTCGGACAGATAGTTACCTATACTTATCTCTGCTATTTGGAGCGTTTTTATGCGGGTATTGCGATGAATGTCTTTTATTTTGTAACCCAAGTTTATGGTCTCTTTGCGTGGCGTAAACGGTTGCAAAAGAGCAATGAACAAACAACAGAGGTAACTATTACCACCCGCAGTTTGCCGTTCCCTGTTCTGCTGACAGTCTCTGCCGCATCATTGATTGTGTCTGCTTTAGTGGGGTGGTTGTTAAGCACTTATACAGCAGACGGCAGTCCGTATTTGGACGCATTCACTACCATTCCTGCCCTGGTGGCGCAGGTACTGATGATGTTGGCATACCGTGAACAATGGTATTTGTGGCTGTTTGTCGATGTGCTTACCACGGTTATGTGGCTCCTCGCCGGCAACTATTGTATGACCGCCCTCTACGCCTTCTGGTGTCTCACCTGTCTATTCGGCTACATCCGCTGGACAAAACAATTGGAAACAAAATGATGAATATAACAACAATGAAAGCGAAACCATTTGTCAAATGGGTAGGCGGTAAAACGCAACTCATTGACCAACTCGAAGCCTTGCTTCCTGCTGACTTTGACCAATGGGAGAACGTTACTTACATTGAACCCTTTGTGGGTGGCGGAGCCATGCTGTTCCATATGTTGAAGACGCATTCCAATATCACAACAGCGGTTATCAATGACATCAATACAGACCTTACTACTTGTTATCAAGTCGTGCGCGATAATCCTGCCAATTTGGTAGATTCTCTCAAACAGATACAAACCGAGTATTATGCACTTGCCAATGAGGAAAATAAACGTACATTTTATATGCAACAACGTGAGCGGTTTAATACAAAAGCATTGTCCCCGATAGAAAATACAACGCTCTTTTTCTTTCTTAATCGCACGTGTTTTAATGGCTTGTATCGTGTTAACAAAGCAGGGCTGTTTAATGTTCCGTTTGGCAAATATGAGACACCTACAATTTGTGACCCAACCACTATTTATGCGGATAGTGAACTCTTGCAAAATGTTACGATTCTAACAGGAGATTATCAGCAAACTCTCGCTTACGCAGGCGAAAAGACTTTGTTTTATTTTGATCCGCCATATCGCCCGTTGAGCAATACTAGCAGTTTCAATGACTACGCCAAAGAGGCGTTTAACGATGCTGCACAGGTGCGTCTGAAAGAGTTCTGTGATATGGTAGAGGCAGAGGGGCATAAGTTTATGCTCAGTAATTCAGATTGTTTTGCCAAGAATCAAGACCGTTTCTTCGATGATTTATACTTGCAATATAACATCAGTCGTGTAGTAGCGTCTCGCAGTGTAAATGCTAATCCGAATAAACGCGGTAAATTAACAGAATTACTAATCCGCAACTTTGACGTTGCATAAATATTTTTTTTTGACTATGGCTGCGCATACACAAGCACAATTTGAGAAATTTATGTCGCAATTAAAAGAAACGAATGCGACCTTGGATTTTTATAGCGATTTCAACAAAATATCAAAAAATGTAGCAAACATAGCGATTAGTCTGAATATGCTAAACTATCTTATAGGGCAACAGGACTTGCGCAGTGCTGTCTCTGCTTTATGGGAACGTGATCCGAAAGTGTTTGATGTTATGGATATTCTTATTGCTACTCGTAAAAAAGACAATAAGAAATTCTTTGATAATCAAGGTAATTTCCGTACAATTCACTCTTTATTTTCAAGCGTGGACGGAGTAATGGAATTTTTGGAGGGTACGGGGTTTTATAAAGTGCTTCAAAATGCAGAGATTAAGGATTTGGTGGATTATGTATTTGGCGTAGAAACGGGGCTTGATTCCAATGGACGCAAAAATCGTAGTGGTGAAATAACGGAAACCCTTGTCGGCAATATCTTTACAAAAGCAGGTGTAAAGTATCGGGAGCAGGTGTCTTCGCATGAATTTCCTGCAATTTCGACGGTATTGGGTGCAGACCAAAAAGTATTTGATTTTGTTATTGCAACCAATGCTAAGACCTATTTGATAGAGGTTAATTTCTATTCGGGAGGTGGTAGTAAACTGAATGAGGTGGCACGTTCTTATACAGATGTAGCACCCAAGGTGAATAGTGTTCCTGGGTTTGAGTTTGTGTGGATAACGGACGGAAAAGGTTGGGAGGCTGCAAAGAATAAACTACAAGAAGCCTTTGCTGCAATTCCACGCATTTATAACTTGACAACGATTAAAGAATTTATTGCCACTTTATAAAAATTTATCGTGTACTCCGATTTTATAATATTATGCGGTGATTGTATGCAACGGCTTGCAGAAATTCCCGATAATTCGATTCGGGCTATTTTTGCAGATCCCCCATATTTCCTCAGCAATGGCGGGATAAGTGTGCACAATGGCAAGCAGGTATGTGTGGATAAAGGCGATTGGGATAAAGGCGGTACACCGGAATATATTTATGAGTTCAATCGCCGCTGGTTGGCACTATGCCGCACAAAATTGACGGATGACGGTACAATTTGGATTAGTGGTACACACCATAATATCCACGTGGTTATGCGTTGTCTGCAAGAACTTGGTTACAAGGTCTTGAATACAATTACTTGGCAAAAATCCGATCCACCACCCAACTTGAGTTGTCGGTATTTTAATTTTTCTACAGAACTTATCATTTGGGCGCGCAAGTTGCAAAAGAAACCGCACAAGTTTAACTATGAGGTGATGAAGCAACTTAACGGCGGGAGCCAAATGACCGATGTCTGGCGTATACCTGCAGTGGGGATGTATGAGAAAAATTGCGGCAAACACCCGACACAGAAACCTTTGCGGCTGCTTTATCGTATCGTTTTGGCTTCTACAGATAAAGGAGATACGATACTTGACCCGTTTTCCGGTTCTGCCACAACCGGTATTGCGGCTAATCTGCTCGGACGCAAGTACATAGGTATAGAGCAAGACGCTTCGTTTGTGGAATTAGCCTGCCGCCGTCGTGCAGAAATAGATAATCCTATCGCACGCAAGCGGATATATGACAAAATGCGTGAAAACCCACAGGAGACAATGGTATTGGTCAATCACGTACATCCACAAGATTTACCATTGTGTATGTCGCTGGGTATAACCTATTTACGTGCCGGAGACAGCAAAGGTTCGCTTTTGGTAAAGGAAGGCTTTAATCGATTGGGGTATGTCTGTTTGCATAATAATGATGAACTGCCTCGTTTGTTCAAACTGACGAAAACCGGTTTCCAAATCTGGACGGCAGCAGATTTGCAAGCGCGTGGGTTCTCGGCTCAAAATGCACCATATTATGCCGTTCTTCGTTTTGATGCAACTAAACCTGTTTCTTTTGATATGCCGATTGATTTGCACCAACGTGCTTATACCAATGTGGCAAAAATTCGACCGTTAAGTGATTTTATAGGGATTAAATAATGATTTGCTATGGCTGTTACACCTTATTTGTTAGTGGAGGATCTGACCAAGTCGGTGGGGTCGAATGTTTTGTTTTCGGACATATCGTTTGCCGTGAATGAGGGGCAGCGGGTGGCACTCATTGCCCGCAACGGGGTGGGGAAGTCCACGCTGATGGATATTCTTACCCGCCGAAACGACTATGACAGCGGGCGTATCACATGGCGAAACGACCTCAAAATCAGTTACCTGCCGCAACGTATCTCGCTGCCACAGGAGGTGTCGGTGCGGTCGCTGTGCCGCTCGTCGGAACAGGAACTGCGCTTGACGCAATTTCTTACACAGTTGGGTATTACGGACACAGACCAACTCATCGGACACCTGAGCGGCGGGCAGCAGAAACGTGTTGCGCTGGCGCAAGTACTCTCGGAGGAACCGGATTTTCTGTTGCTTGACGAACCGACCAACCACCTTGACCTCGATATGGTGGCGTGGCTCGAAGAGTATCTGCGCCGCTCTACCATCACTCTGCTGCTCGTCACGCACGACCGTTATTTTCTTGACCGTGTATGTTCGGATATATTGGAGATTGACCAGAACCAACTCTATTCCTACCACGGCAATTATTCCTATTATTTAGAAAAACGAGCGGAGCGTATCGAGGCGCAGAATGCCGAGGCGGACAAGTTCCGTAACCTCTATCGGACGGAACTCGACTGGATGCGGCGTATGCCGCAGGCACGTGCGCACAAGGCGCAATACCGCATTGACAATTTCTACGAGATAGAGAAGAAAGCCAAGCGCATGAACCAAGAGAGCGATGTGCGGCTGCAGGTGCAATCGGCATATATCGGCAACAAAATTTTTGAGGCGAAAGATGTATGCAAGTCGTTTACCGTTCCCGCCAAAGCCCCTGCGGAGAAACCGCATACCATACAGATACTCGACTATTTTTCGTATGTTTTCTCGCGCTATGAGAAACTCGGCATCATCGGCAATAACGGTACTGGAAAGTCCACTTTTCTGCGTCTGCTGTTGGGCGAGATACAGCCCGATAGCGGGTGTTTCGACATCGGTACAACGGTGCGTTTCGGCTACTACCGCCAGCAGGGATTGCTGTTCGACGAGAGCAAGAAAGTGATTGATATTGTGCGCGATATAGCCGAGACTATCGACCTCGGCAACGGAGACCGGCTGACGGCAAGCCAGTTCCTGCAGCATTTTCTCTTTTCACCTTCGCAGCAGTATGATTTTGTGGCGAAACTGTCGGGCGGGGAACGGCAGCGACTGCACCTCTGCACGGTGCTGATGCGCAATCCGAACTTTTTGATACTTGATGAGCCGACCAACGACCTCGATATTCCGACGCTTAACGTGTTGGAGGACTACCTGCGCAATTTCAAAGGCTGCCTGATTGTGGTGAGCCACGACCGCTATTTTATGGACAAAGTGGTGGACCATCTGTTCGTATTCCGCGGCAATGGGGTGGTGGATGATTTTCCCGGCAACTATACGCAATACCGTGAGCAATGCACCATTAACAATGCACCATTAACCATTAACAAGACGGACGCCAAGAAAGAAAACAAGCCGGTCGCCAATCGTGTGCGGAAACTGTCGTTTAAGGAAAAGCGGGAGATGGAAGAATTGGAGGCGCATATCCCGCAGTTGGAGCAGGAGAAAAGCGACCTCGAGGCGCAACTGTCGGGCGGCTTGACCGACAATGATGCCATTGCTCAAGCCTCCGTCCGCTATCAGGAGGTGCAGCACCTGCTGGACGAGGCGGAGATGCGCTGGCTCGAACTGAGCGAGATATAAGTATCTTTCTGTTTAGTGCCGGATTTCGCATAGGGGTATGCTATGGCTAATGTTATCGGCATATTGTATAATTCGAAAAAATAGTGTATCTTTGCAGCGTATTTGGATAAGGGAAACAGGTGCAAGTCCTGTACAGACCCGCTGCTGTAAGTTGCATATCCGCAGCCCGTTTCTATGACCACTGCCCATTTCACAAGAGAACAGGCGGGAAGGTCGGGCAAAGGAGCAACAAGTCAGAAGACCTGCCGAATACGCCTGTCGGGCTGTTGGCTGCTCTCGTGGATTGGAGCAGGGCAATGTATGAAGAATATTCTGTCTGTAATATGGCTTACCACGCTTTGCTGTGTGTCTTTGTGTGCGCAAACGCATACCGATTCCGTGTCCGCTTTGTTCAATGTGGACGAGGTGATGGTTACGGCGCGTACATTGAGCAAAGACATTATCATTCCGCAGACGCTCAAAGGGACGGAACTACAGCGGCTCAACTCGTTGTCGGTGGCGGACGCTTTGCGTTATTTCTCAGGGGTGCAACTCAAAGACTATGGTGGGGTAGGGGGCATCAAAACCATCAATGTCCGCTCTATGGGTAGCCGGCATACGGCGGTCTATTACAACGGGGTACAACTCGGCAATGCGCAGAACGGACAGGTCGATTTGGGGCGTTTCTCGCTCGACAATATGGAGGAGATTGCGCTCTACAACGGGCAGAAATCCGACATCTGGCAGTCGGCACGCGAGTTCGGCAGCGCGGGCAATGTCTATCTGACCACCCGCAAACCCTATTTCAAAGACAATGAGAAAGTGCATGTGCGTGCGCAGATGCGTGCAGGCAGTTTCGCCTTGGCTAATCCCGCTGTGGGTGTGGATGTGCGATTGGCGGAGGGCTTGAGCCTGACAATGGATGCCGAATATGTTTATTCAAACGGCAAATACCCCTTTCGCTACCGCAGACTGCTGCCCGACGGACAGGTGGCATACGACACCACGGCGGTGCGGCAGAACGGCGACATCAATGCCGTGCGCACCGAGGCGGGACTCCACCACTACTATTCCAATACGGGTTTCTGGCGGCTGCACCTGTACAACTACTGGTCCGAGCGCGGTGTGCCGGGGGCGATTGTGAACAACGTGTGGCGCAACGGCGAGCGGCTGTGGGACAGAAACACTTTCGGGCAGGTGCAATGGCAGGACGAGTATTTCGGGCGTTGGAGCCTGCGCGGACTGCTCAAATATGCCAACGATTATACGCATTACGTCAATTACGACGAGCGGCTTCTGCCTGCTGACAATCGGTATCTCCAGCAGGAATTATATCTGTCGCTGGCGCAGAAGATGATGCTTTTCCGCTGGTGGGATATGAGTGTGGCATACGATTTCCAGTACAACCGGTTGCGTCGTGAGAACCTGTTCTTGGATGTCGACCGTGAGTATTTTCACCGCTATTCACATTGGTTGAGTCTTGCATCGGCGTGGAATGTGCAGGACTATCTGCGTGTGCAAGCCTCGGTGCTGATGACGCAGCTGGATAAGAACGCCCCGCGTGTTACGCCCGGTGTGTTCCTCAGTCTGCGTCCGTGGCACGCTATCGATTTGAGTCTCAATGCGTTTTACAAGCAATCGTACCGCTATCCCACTTTCAACGACCTCTACTATACCGATATGGGCAATGCCGACTTGCGTCCCGAATTGGCACGGCAGCATAGTGTGGATTTGACCTACCGCTTGCGGAAAAAGACGGTGCAGAGCCTGCTCTTGTCGGTCTCGTACTACTACAACCGGGTGTCCGACAAAATCATTGCCTACCCCAAGGGGCAGCAGTTCCGTTGGACGATGCTCAATCTCGGTTTGGTGAAAATCAACGGTGTGGACGCCAAAGCGGACATATCATTGGCTTTGCCTATGCGTTTTTTGCTGCGAATGAGGCTTAATTACACCTTTCAAACAGCAATCGATGTTACCAATCCCGCAGACACTTATTATAATAATCAGATACCATATATCCCGTGGCATAGCGGCAGTGCTGTGGCGGGGCTGGACTATACCGCCCGCCGTGGTGACCGGTATGGACTGAATTATTCGTTTATCTATGTGGGGGAACGCTACGGGCAGCAGGAGAATACGGCATACAACTATGTGCAGCCATGGTACACCCACGACCTCAGTCTGTATGGTGAGTGGACGATCCGCCAACGCCATACTATCAAACTGACCCTCGAGATCAATAACCTCCTCGGGCAGGACTACGAGGTTATCCAAAACTACCCTATGCCCAAACAGAACTTCAGGGGGACAATCAGTTATCGATATTGACCTCCCCAACCCCTCCAGGGGAGGGGCTCGACGGATGTGAATATACGAAATGAATATAGTATGAGTACAGAATATAAATTGGCTAACCCGATGATTTATACTTTGCTTAAAGAAAAGGCAAAGCATTTGAGACAATATCCCACAGAAGCGGAGATTATATTGTGGGAAGGGCTACGCAATAAAAAATCAGGTTTTGTTTTCAAACGCCAATATATTATTGATGAGTATATTGTGGATTTTATTTGTTTGGAGAGAAAACTGATAATAGAACTGGACGGAAAATACCATTCGGCAGGTGAACAGCAAGAATTAGATGCTATTCGGGAGCAGCGCCTTAAAGCAATAGGCTTTCGCATTTTGCGTTTTACAAATGAGGAAGTTATACGCAATAACGATAGTGTGTTAATAACAATAAAACAAGCATTAAATGAGTGTATTTGATTTCATAGTTCAGCATTGCAGAACCATTCTGTCATCCCCCTCTATGAGGGGGCTTGGGGGAGTCGTCTGTTTATTGTTTTTGTCCCTCACCTCTTGCCGCACGGACATAGTTGTCTATCCTTCTGAAGAAGAACAGGTTACTACGGACTCTATGCCCGGAGGTATATATATCCTCAACGAGGGGAATATGGGTTCCAACAAGGCGCGTATCGACTATATGAACCTCCAGACGGGTGTCTATACGAGCAATATCTACGGTCTGCAAAACCCCAATCAGGTCAAGGAACTCGGCGATGTGGGCAACGACATCAAAACGTATGGCGGTCGTCTCTATGCCGTTATCAACTGTAGCCACAAGGTGGAGGTGATGGACTTGCAGGCGCATCGTATCGGGCAGGTGGACTTGCCCAACTGCCGCTATCTCGCTTTTGCTGACGGCAAAATGTATGTCTCTGCTTATGTCGGTTCGATTGTCGATCCCGATATGTTAGGCTCTGTTTATGAGGTCGATACCGCCACGCTTCAAGTGCTGCGCGAAGTGAAAGTGGGGCATCAGCCTGACGAACTGACCATTCTCGGCAACCGCCTCTATGTCTGCAACTCGGGCGGCTATCTTACCAACCGATACGACTCTACGCTGTCGGTTATCGATAGGAATTCTTTTGAGGAAATCAGGACCATTCCCGTAGGGCTCAATCCCTATATGGTGCGTGTGGACAGATACGGCAAACTGTGGGTTACCTGCCGAGGCAACTACGGTGATGTCGCCCCATCGCTGGTTGTGGTGGAAAGCGATATGGTCACCAAGCGTTTCTATCTCCAATGCGACAATATCTCGCTGCTCGGAGACTCGCTCTATGTGCTGGACGCAAAGGCAAAGACGCTTTCTATTATCAATACGCAGACGCTCCAGAGCACCCCGCAAAACACTATCTCTTCTGCACTCCAATCCTACGAAATGCCTTTCGGGCTATTAGCCACTCCGCAGAGCATCTATATCACCGATGCAAAGAACTATGTTTCGTCAGGAACACTGCATAGTTACTCGCTATCGGGCTTGCAACGCTGGGAAGTCAAGACGGGCGATATTCCAGGACATCTCTGCCTTGTGGGCGTTGATTTGGGCAACATCGCACCCGACACCGCCACCACTACCGGCGGCAAATATCTTGCCCGTGTCTATGAGTATATGCCCGCTATGGGGCAGTTCGTCAATGTGATACCCAAGTATGCCGAGGGCGATGATGCCGAGGCAATGTGCCGCAAGTGCGAAGCCGCTATTGCTGGCAACAACGGCGAAACGATTACCCTCGGCGGCTGGGGCGGATATATCACTTTCGGTTTCGACCACGCTGTCCGCAATGTGCCGGGAGAACGCGATTTCCAAATACTCGGCAATGCGTTTTATCTGCAAGGCAGCACGCAATATGGCAGCAGCGAACCGGGGATCGTCTATGTCTCCCGCGATGTCAACCGCAACGGGCTTCCTGACGACCCGTGGTACGAACTGCGCGGCTCCGAGTACGACAATCCTACTACCGACCACCACTACCAAAAGACTTACACCCGTGCGGGCGACACGCTCAAAAACGCTGTCCATAAACAGCCGTATTATCCGCAGTGGCTCACCGACGATGCCGTTACGTTTGAGGGCGTCCGTTTGGCAAATACGACCGAGAAAATCAACAATACGTATGTGCAGCGTGTCCTTGAATACGGATATGCCGACAACAAACCGAACACCGACACACTTGGCACAAGTTTTGATATTTCGTGGGCGGTTGATGCGGAAGGCAACCCCGTCGTCCTGCCGTCGGTCGATTTTATTCGCGTAGTAACCGCCATCGACTATTGGAACACTATTGCCGGTACAGGCGAAATCTCCACGGAGATAGCAGGAGCCATCGACCTGCATATGGAATAATGATGGATTATGAATTGCGAATGAACGCCGCTTTGTTGCCGGGGACGCGGACGCCTCGTCCGCGGTAGTTAATGGTTCAATGGCAAATTATATGTTCCCCCAAATACTGCCTTATTTGAATAATTTTTGGTCATATTTGGAGAAAAGTAATTAACGTCTAATTAACGTTTGTCCCGTAGCAATCCTTATAATACCATTTACGGCAAAAACGGCAACGAGATTTGTTCCTATGCGGCTTTTATGTATGGAATAATCAAACAAATCAATTAAATAACAAATAATTTTAATAACAAACAAAATGAAAAAACTTTTCCTTTTTTGTGCAGCCCTGTTCGCTCTCACCGCGCAGGCTGAAGAAATTACACTCAATTTGGCTACTGCCGTCAATGCGGACTATGCAGGTATTGAGTATAATGCAGAAAACATAATGGATAGTACTTACAGTACGGACTATCGTTGGAGTCCGTTTATCTTTGTCAATGACTATGCTTTTATGTTCAGTCATTTGCCCAGCGGAAATAGTTGGGGAGGTTCGAGTTGGGAAGGCTACACTTTCAGCAAGAAGAATACCGATACCGGTAATCAGTTTGAGTGTGTTGCCAAAGGCGGACTTCAAGGTGAAGGAACACCGTTTGTCGTAGGGTATTATTCGGAGTATTTTACCAACAATAGTACGGATTATCCGTCCTCAAATGTTGTTGTCTTTGATGAGGCATACTATCCCAAAGAGGTATATATCTGCCAGAGTTCCAATACATTGAAGGCTTTGAAAGAAGGTATGTCCGTAGCACGTCCGTTCACCGACAAAGATACTTTGGCATTGATTATCACGGGTATCAACAATATGTATGAGGAAGTCGGCAAGAGCGTGGTCTATTATCTTGCTGTGGATGGCAAGTTCAACCAAGGTTGGGAAAAAGTGGATTTGTCCGCTTTGTCCGCCTGCAACGGATTGAGTTTCCGTATGACCTCTACCGATAAAGGTGAGTCGGGAATCAATACGCCGACTTATTTCGCTTTGGACGGTCTGACCATCTCCACAAGGAAAGTCGAAACCGGTCTCCAATATGCAGAGACCTATATCAAGGCAACCAAACGCCTTGTTAACGGCGTTCTCCTCATTGAACGCAACGGCAATACCTACAATGCTGCCGGTCAGTTGCTGAAATAACTGCTGTCGCAGAAAAAAAATAAAAAAAGGTTGTCTGTCGATTGGCGGGCAGCTTTTTTTATGCACCGATTATGCATACCTGTACCTCCATATATCCATTACGTAGAAAAGACGTAGAAAGGACGTAGAAA
>DGIN01000070.1:20730-20875 GCA_002387325.1 Bacteroidales bacterium UBA4621
CTTTTTTCGATACGATAAGCCTGTTTTTTATGCACTTTATGCACTACAAATACTGCATAATCTGCATAAACATATCGTATAAACTATGAATATTTTTTTATTGCTGTCCGGTAAACGTAGTTCGAAGCAAAAAAGTCTCCCCAAG
>DGIN01000090.1 GCA_002387325.1 Bacteroidales bacterium UBA4621
TATTTTTTAACGAACTATTGATTTTATGGAAAGATAGAATAATAGAACTATGGAAAGATAGAATAATATAGAGAGAAACGTTTTTAGTGGATTAAGAGCAATATGTTGGATACAAAGGATTTGCAATCGGTTTATTTTCTGGGTATAGGCGGGATTGGTATGAGTGCGCTGGCACGCTATTACCGTTCGCGCGGTTATCGCGTATCGGGTTATGACCATACCGTTTCTCCTCTGACGCACGAGTTGGAGAAAGAGGGGATAGATGTTACCTATACGGACAGTGCAGAGGCATTGGCGGCTGCGGGTATAGATCCGAAGCACACATTGGTGGTTCGTACTCCAGCCGTGCCGGAAGACACGGTGATTTACACTTATCTGCGCGAGAAGGGTTATGAGATACTGAAGCGTTCGGAGGTGCTTGGTGAGGTTACGAAGCAGATGAAAGCCCTGTGTGTGGCGGGTACTCACGGGAAGACGACCACATCGACGATGCTGGCTCACCTGATGTACCAGTCGGAGACAGGGACGAATGCGTTTTTAGGCGGAATAAGCAACAACTACGGAACGAATGTGCTGCTGCAGAAAGACAGCAGTTATGTGGTGGTTGAGGCGGACGAATACGACCGTTCGTTCCATCATCTGACGCCATATATGTCGGTGATAACGGCGGTTGACCCCGACCATCTGGATATTTACGGTACGGCAGAGGCATACAAGGAGAGTTTCGAGTATTACACTTCTCTGATACAGTCGGCACTGGTGGTGAAGAAAGGGTTGGATTTCACCCCGCGTCTGAAAGCGGGTGTGAAACTGTACACGTACAGTGCGACCGAGAAAGCGGATTTCTACGCCGACAATATTCGTGTGCAGAAAGGGAACATCTACTTTGATTTTCATACTCCGACCGATTGTCTGCCGGACTTGCGTTTGGGTGTGCCGGTGTGGGTGAATATAGAGAACAGCGTGGCTGCGATGGCATTGGCGTGGCTCAACGGTGTGAACAAGGACGAGTTGCGGCACGGTTTGCTTACTTATTCGGGTGTTTACCGGCGGTTCAACATCCACGTAAACAACGATCGTGTGGCGTATGTGGACGACTATGCGCACCACCCGACGGAGATACAGACCTCGATAGACTCGGTGCGGCGGCTGTATCCCGACCGGCATTTCATCGGTATATTCCAGCCTCACCTGTACACGCGCACCAGGGACTTTGCTGACAGTTTTGCGAAAGTGTTGTCGGCTTTGGACGAGGTGGTACTGCTGCCTATTTACCCTGCCCGCGAGCAGCCGATAGAGGGTGTCTGTTCGGAGATGCTACTTGACAGGATTATCTGTCAGAAAAAAGCATTGGTGGAGAAAAGCGACTTGGTGGAGTATATGAAAGACAAGATGAAAACGGAGACGCAGCCTGTGGTGGTGATGACTATCGGTGCGGGGGATATAGACCGGTTGGTGCCGGATTTGAAGAAGGCTTTGTCGGGGGTGTAAACCTATGAAACGTGCCTTACATATCACCTTAATCATTATGGCGGCAGCCGTGTCTGTCGGGTTGCTGCTTGCCGGTGTGTGTTGCGGTCGTGCGGGACAGCCCGATACGGTATGCAGGGTGTTGCGGTATGATATAGCGGATGCCGACGAGCGGTTGTATCTGTCGGAGGAGGAACTGAACGGTATGCTCCGTTCGCAGGACGCTTATCCTGTAGGCAAGGCTTTGTCACAGGTGTCGCTGCAGCGGATAGAGAATGTGGTACATACCAATCCTGCGGTGCGTACGGCGCAATGCTACACCAATCCGCGGGGGGAAGTGTGCGTGCGTTTGACACAGCGTGTGCCACTGCTGCGAGTGGTTACGGCAGACGACAGTTATATAGTGGACACCGACCGCAAGCGTATGCCCGTGAGGGAGAGTATAAAAGACACGATGCTGCTTGTAACGGGGCGTGTGGGAATGCAGGGAGCAACAACTTCGGTTGCGGATTTTGCGGAGTGGCTGCAAGACGATAGTTATTGGCGCACGCGAATCCGGTATATGGATATACGCACGCCGTATGATGTACGTCTGCTGCAAGCAGATGTTGCAGAGCCGGTGGTTGTCTTGGGCGATCTGAACGGTTATGAGGATAAATTGCGCAAACTGCGGCTTTATTACGAAAGCGGTGCTGCAGAGTCGGGCAAAGGCAAATACAAAGAGTTGGACCTGCGTTTTGCGGGGCAGGTTGTGGGACGGAAATAATACAGAACAATGGCTAAGAAACAGAAACAGATGAAAGCCGATTCGCTGCCGCTGGTGGCAATCGATTTGGGAAGCGACAGCGTGCGTGCCATGGCGGCGGAGCGCGTGGGCGAGGATTTGTTCCGCGTGCTGGGTGTGGAACAGTCGCAGCGTTACAAGTGCATCGAGCAAGGGGTTATCACCTCCACCACCAATGCGGGTTATATGATCAACGAGGTACTCCGCCTGCTGGCGAACCGTATCCATATAGAGAACCTGCCGACCGCCTTTGTAACGCTGGGCGGCAAGTCGATGCAGATAGCCCCTGTAAAGGCACGCCGCGACCAGTTGCGCAAACGCGAAGTGTCCGCTGCACTGCTCGAATCCATGAAGCAGGAATGTAAGGACAAGATAGAGAGCAAATACCCCGATGTGGCGGTGTTGGAACTGGTGCCGAGTTATTTCGTGCTGGACGGTCAGGAGCAGGAAGAGACTCCCACGGAGAACCAGCGTGCCGCCCTTGTGGAAGCGCACTATTTCGCGTTTGTCGGCAAGAAAGAACTGGCAAGCCGCCTGAACACCGCTTTCGACCAGGCAGGACGAAGTGTGGAGAGCACGTTTGTCCGTCCGGATGTGCTGCTGTCGGTTTTCCAGTGCGAGGAAACCAAAGAAGACGAGCCTTATGATATATTGTCCGACGGGTGCGCCGTACTGGATATGGGTGCGCAGACGACAACGCTGACGGTTTTCAAGGGCGGGCAGTATCTTGTCAATAAAGTGATACCCCGCGGCGGGTACCATATCACACGCGCTTTGGAGCAGCAGGGCTTGTCCTTTTCCACAGCCGAGAAACTGAAGACACAATACGGCTATGCCGCACCGGAGTTGGTGGAGAAAAATTATACTTTCCGTGTGCCTGCCAACGACGGCGAAGGGGAGATAAAAGTGCTTTGCACCGAGGTGGCGGAGGTGATAGAGCAGAAACTGGGCGAGATACTGGCTCCTGTTGTGCAGGAATTGGACAGGTACAAAGAGCGTGTGTGCCGTCTGTATATCACAGGCGGCGCATCGATGTTGCACGGCATTGACCTGTATCTGCGCGAGCGGACGGGGTATGACGTGCGCTACGGTATGCACGACCTGCTGCTTACGCGCGATACCGACGAGCAGTTCCTTGCTCCAACCTATTCCGCCCTCGTGGGGACAATCCTGTTGGGACAGGACTACCGCGACAAACACAAAGACCTACTGGTCAAAAAACCCGGTTTTACCGAGAAACTGGGACAGACACTCGTCAATCTGTTTACCGACCAGCAGTATTAAGCAATCTATAAATCCTTTTTTGTATGGAAGAAGATATGATTACCCTCCCTTTGGAGATAAAAGAAGACAGTTTGATCAAGGTTGTCGGCGTCGGCGGCGGTGGCGGCAACGCAGTGGACTATATGTACAGGCAAGGTATCAAAGACGTTACGTTCCTGCTTTGCAATACCGACAAGATGGCTCTCGGCAAGATGTCGGTGCCTGCCAAACTGCAGTTGGGTACGGGACTCGGCGCAGGCGGCAAACCCGAAGTGGCGCGTGCCTACGCCGAAGAGAGCCGCGAGCATATCCGCGAGGCACTCGATGACGGCACCAAGATGCTCTTTATCGCTGCCGGTATGGGCGGTGGCACAGGCACGGGTGCATCGCCCATCGTAGCCGATGTGGCACAGGAAATGGGTATCCTCACCGTGGGAATCGTAACCATTCCTTTCGCTTTCGAGATGGGGCAGAAAATACGCAAGGCAATGATAGGCGTGGCAACCCTTGCCAAACACGTGGACGCACTTCTGATTATCAATAATGAGAAACTCAAAGATATTTATCCCGATTTGAGTTTTATCAATGCATTTGAGAAATCCAACGATGTGGTCGCCAACGCCGCCCGTTCCATTGCGGAGATTATTACCAAACCCGGTATCGTAAACACCGACTTTGCCGATGTATATAACACGTTGCGACAGGGCGGTGTGGCGATAATGAATGTCGGTATCGCCGCAGGGGACAACCGTATCGCCACGGCCATCAACAACGCCCTCAATTCACCGCTCGTCAATACCAATGACGTACACGGAGCCAAACGGCTGTTGCTCCAGTTCTATTGCTCTACGGAACACGCTATCCAAATGTACGAAATCGACCAAATCAACAATTTCGTACAGGAAATAGGCAATGCGGTGGAAGTGCAGTGGGGCGTGGCTTTGGACGAAGAATTAGGCGAGAATGTGCGTGTTACGATTATTGCCACAGGCTATGAGGTGAACGGCTTGCCGATGTTGGACGACGAAGAAAGCAGCGAGGGAGGCAAAACCATAGACGAAGCCATACAGGAGAATTACGAGAAACCGTCGGAACCCAAAGACGATGAGCAACCGCAAGTCATCAATTTCGGACAGACTATCTTTGGAGACATACCAAAAGAAATGCCGGAGAATGGGCGTTCCGTGCATACCGATGCACCCGAGGGCGACAGTATAGAGATACGTATCGATGATGACGATGACACGCCTGCCTCCGCTCCCAAACCGTCCCGTCCTTTCGGCTCATGGATACACCGTCGCTGACTCCGGAAATGAATAGAATAACCTCGAAACGCTTTTTTATAAACAATGAGATGATATAGCAAGAATATATATAAGGAAATAATATACAATAGTTCGTTAAAAAATAACTAATAAACTTATTTATAGGCAGTTGAGTACTGCAAAACTATATTTTATCAACTCGTTCGTTAGACGAATAAAAGTTTT
>DGIN01000049.1:0-11449 GCA_002387325.1 Bacteroidales bacterium UBA4621
CTTCTTTATCCTTTATCTACTGTCCTTTGTCCGCTGTTTACTCTCCTGCTGATAAGCATAGGTTATTCTTGGGTGATTCTTGGGTGATTAAGCAGCAAATGCCGATAAAATAACGCCCCATCGACAAATGGCAGCGCAAACCACCGCTGTCTGCACACCACACACTGCTGTCCGCCGGCAGAACGGTCTTCCCTCGTATTATACGCTTCCCACTTGCACTTTCCCGCTGAAAAACGCATTGCAGATTTGGTGGTACGGAGATTTAGTTGTACCTTTGCAAAAGAAATGCACTTTTGTGTTCCGCTGTATCTGAAACTGTATTCATTACCAATGCAACCCCGTCGTATTGCTCTCTTTATATGGCTTTGTATCGCCCTGCTCGGAGGGCTGTGCCTGCTGTTTCCTAAAAAAGGTATCCGTATAGGCGAACTTGAACTGAGGTGGACGACACTGGCAAAAGTGCTTGACTTGGACACACATAATGCACAATGCACAGACGGCGAAATTACTGCCGCTGATAACGGGCAGTTTGCAACTGGCATACAGGACAACCCGCCGGAGCAGACGGCGGAAACATCGGCTGACAGTCTGCTGTCCGCAGGGAAAGAACAGGGAAAGAACAGGGAAAACAGTACGGAAACGCAACTCCGGGATACGGCTGCACAACAATACCGCTATGCTATAGACACACGCACGTATATGGGTGCATTTTACACATCACTTGCTGAAACAGACAAACATAGCGTGCGCGTAGTGTATTACGGCGACTCGCAGATAGAGGAAGACCGTATGACCGCCACTGTGCGCAGACAACTGCAGACAAAATACGGAGGAGGAGGAGTAGGACTGATTCCGCTGCACCAAACCATCCCCGCACGCACTATCCACCAGGTGCTGACAATCAACGGAAAAGTACAAAGCGTAAGGCAAGGACCCAAACGGCAACTGGTTTACGGACCCAAATCCATGCGCCGCACTGACGGACGCTACGGAGTCATGGGACAGGTGGCACTGATGAACGACTCGCTGATACAGGGCTCGGAACGGATAAACCTGACCGTAGAGCCGATGAGCAGAGAAAAACACACGGAACGCTATTTCAACCGCTTGCGTGTGTGGAGCGACGGCAATATACATATAGTCAGTCAGCGCGGCGATACACTTCCCGCCTCCCGCACATTGGTCCTGCCCGACAGTACGACACACTACAACCTGACGCTCCTCGGACGAGGACAGGTATATGGACTCTCATTGGAAACACCCACGGGCGTCATTGTGGACAATATACCCATGCGAGGCTGCCTCGGAACAGTCTTTACCGGCATCTCACGAGAGCAACTGACACAGTTCTACCGGGAAACGGATACACGGCTGGTTATTCTGCAGTTCGGAGGAAACGCCATACCGTTCAACGAACAACCCTCCACCATACGGGGTATAGTCAGCCAGTTGCGCAAACAAGTGCAGTACATACGCAGTTGTGCACCGGAAGCAAGTGTCTTGTTTGTCGGACCGGGCGATATGGTTACCACTGTCGATGGTGTGCCGCAGACCTATCCGCTATTGCCGTATATGGACAAACTGCTGTTGCAAATGGCACAGGAGGAACAGATTGGATATTACAGTCTCTATCAGGCAATGGGCGGACAGAATAGCATGCTCCAATGGCAGAAACGAGGTTGGGCAGGCTCCGACGGAGTACATTTCACCCGTCGCGGAGCAGAGAAAGCGGGAGAGAAACTCGCAGAATGGCTAATCAGCGGCGGACAAGCAACAACCGACGTACAGAGTGAGACGCAGCCCGCCGATACTGCACAACTGACTGTACGACAAACTGCACCGGAGAAAGGAGATGCAAGATGAGTTTTCTGCACCATATATTCGCTTTTGACAGCAATAGCCCCCTACTTTTTACGCAGTTTTATTTCTGGGCGTTCTTTGCGATTGTGTATGCTGTGTTTGCGCTGGTTATGGAGGCGTTCCCGAAAGCAAGAGGCAAAGGGAGACTCCATCTGCGCAATATCTTTCTGCTCTTCGTCTCGTGGTTCTTCTACTACAAAACCAGCGGTATCTTTCTGCTGATTTTGGCTTTTGTTACATTGTCGGACTGGCTGATAGCCAAACAGATATATCGCTGCAAGACGGCTTCCCTAAACCGCTATGCACGCTGCTGGCTTGTATTGTCCGTGATAATAGACCTCGGATTGTTGGCATATTTCAAGTACGCCTATTTCTTCACCGATATGCTCAACAACCTGTTCGGATGCCGCTTGGAGGTTTTTGACATCTTTGCCTATATAGGCAACGGCTTTTCCGAAAACGGACGGTTTATGGTGGACAGGATTGTGCTGCCCGTAGGTATCAGTTTCTATATTTTTCAGGTTATCTCTTATACCGCCGATGTGTTTCACGGGCGTATCCGACCCGTGCGCAACCTGTTGGATTTCGGCTTCTATGTATCGTTCTTCCCGCAGTTGGTCGCAGGACCGATTGTGCGTGCCGAAGAGTTTGTCCCGCAACTGTACAGACCTTTCCGCCTCAGCAAAAAACAGTTCGGACTGGCAGTCTTTTGGATACTCAACGGACTGGCAAAGAAAATCATATTGAGCGACTATCTGGCGGTTAATTTCATTGACCGTGTGTTTGACAATCCGTTGCTCTTCTCGGGGTTTGAGAACCTGTTTGCGCTCTTTGCGTATTCGCTGCAGGTATATGCGGATTTCTCAGGATACACCGATATTGCCATCGGTGTGGCAATGCTGTTGGGCTTCTATCTGCCAAAGAACTTCGACTCACCCTACAAGGCGGAGAACCCGCAGCAGTTCTGGAGACGCTGGCATATATCGCTCAGCCGCTGGCTCAAAACCTACCTGTATATACCACTGGGCGGTAACCGCAATGCCACTTTCGGCACCTATTTCTGGATAGCCTTGATTGCGCTTGTCGCATTGGTGCTGACAGGGTCGTGGGCTGCCACGGGAGTGATTGTCACAATAGCAGTAATGGTTTTACTGGTCGCTGTTTTTCGTCCCGACCACCGCAAACTGCTTTATGCCAATCTCAACTCGTTTATCGTGATGTTGCTTGGCGGACTTTGGCACGGAGCTAGTTGGAACTTTATGATTTGGGGCGGACTGAATGGTATAGGAATGATTGTCAACAAGTTCTGGCGTATTATGAATTGGCACGTGCGTATGTTGCTTATGACACTGCTCGCCGCCGGACTTGTTGCTGCTGACAGGGTATGGAGTTTGCCTGCCTTGCGGCTGTTTATGGTCTGGGCGGTGATACTGTGGATTGGAACGGCAGTAAGGTATATCTACTACTTAACCTCCCCGAACCTCTCTGTAGGGAAGGAAAACAGAACGGGTACAAACCCATCTTTGGGAGGGGGTAGGGATAGTCGGGGACTTGCGGCTCTTTCCCGCTGTTGGGCAATAGCGCAGACATTCACGTTTATCACGTTTACACGTCTTTTCTTCCGTTCCGGCAGTAACCTTGACCCCGCTACAGCGAACCAAGAAGCATGGGAGACGGCAACGAATATGGTCAGTCAGATAGGCGGAGCGTGGAACTCTGCTATCATTCCGTCTTTCTTGTATGAATATAGAGCAGTGGTGCTGCTTTTCGTAGCGGGTATGGTTGTGCATTGGTTGCCCGACAAATGGAAACAATGGTACCGTATTCATTTTGCTATGTTCCCTTTGTGGGCAATAATGCTTTGCGTCGTTGTGGCGGTATTCATTATATATCAGTTCGTTACCGCAGATATGCAACCGTTTATCTATTTCCAGTTCTAAAATAACAACAGGATTTCCGAGAACGGACACTAAAAACTATATGAAATAGAAAACAGAATATGTTAGTGGGTATTACAGGCGGCATCGGCTGCGGGAAAAGTACTATAGCACAGGAGTTTGAGCATTTGGGCTATCCTGTGTATTGCACGGATACGGAAGCAAAACGGATAGCAGTGGCTAATCCTATGGTACGCTCGCAGATTGAGATGCTTTTCGGCTCCGAAGTGTTTGAGGGGAAAGTTTATCACACCGATGTGGTTGCCAGACGGGTTTTCCGCCATCCTGACCTGCTGGAGAAACTGAACGCCATTATTCATCCGGCGGTCGCTTTTGATTTGAAATGCTGGAAAAAAGAAAACGGAGACAAGGTGTGTTTCGTAGAATCGGCGATTCTTTTCGAAAGCCGACTTAATACACTGTGCGACAAGGTAATAGCCATTGTTGCACCCGAAGAAGTCCGCATAGAACGGACTTTGCAACGCGATTATAACGGTTCGCACGCCAAAGAACATATCGCCGCGGTTCGCAACCGTATCCGGGCACAGATAACGGACGAGGAGCGCACAAAATGCGCCGACATTATTCTCAATAATGACGGCGCACAACCTGTATCCCTGCTTGCAAAGCAAGCATTGGAACAACTGAAATCCTTTATTCCGTAATTTTCCGGTACTTACCCTCAATCAACAACATACCCGGTAAAATCTCGCCGCCCGATGTCTTTTTGAAAGTGGTGTAAGTAAGGTCGGAACCCTGTCCCTGCTCAACAACTGCATTGTAACGGTTGTCCCATATCTTGCCTTTGACCGGTCTGACAGTGGCTACATATTTATAGGTTGTTTTTTCTGTTTCGGGGTTCATCACACGCTGTACCACTTGAAACTTGCTGTTGTCGGTAATACCCTCTTTCATACCGATCTTTGCCGCATAGCCCTCTATCTTGCCGTTGGCATTGCGCAGAACCGAATAAACAGGGGTCTTTACCTTAAAATCCTCGTATTGTTTTGCCAATGCCACGATATTTTTGTCCATAGAGCGGGCGCAAATGGTTTTCACTAATTCCGACCGGTCGTACTTTCCTTTGAGGGTGCTTTTCTTGTCAAATTCGTACTCGTGCGCCACATAACGCAATCGGAAAAGCGTATCGTCATTCAGAAAAGCAATGATCTTGGCTGAATCGGGAACGGCGGTATAGTAATCATTATAGAATATGCCGGCTATGGAATCGTTCCAGACAAGTTGGTACAAGTAACTGTGCGTCTTCACATTAAATCCTGTGAAGCTGTCAGCAATAGCCCCTGCGGTGTTAGCCAAATCCTGCCCGGAATGTCCGCCTACGAAAGCATCAAATATACCGCCTATTATTGCCAATGCGGTCTTTGCCACAGCCGCTTCCTGCTCGGCGGTGATATAGGTAATATCATTGACCAGGACAAACGTCTGCCCTATCAGTTCCTCGCCCGCATCGGACAATGCCGCCACACCGCGCACGGTTTGCAAGGCAACCGCCACATCCACATCCGATGCATTGTATTGCCCCCGTTCCTGAATGAGTTGCGTATCAAACACCGCATTGCCTATACTGTCGCCATGCAGGTTAAACCAACGTGCCACTATGCGTTTGCCTGTTTCTGCATTGTTGAGCAGATTCTCTATGGCAATGGCATTCTTCTGTATCTCGGATACAGACAGAGGATGCCCGTAAGTAGCCTTGTAAAAGCCCGAATCGTTGGGTTGTACACCCCAAATCTGACTGTTGTCAATGATGCGCAAGCCGATATTCTGATCATCGTATTTGTCCGGCAAAGGCAAACTGTCGAAGGCTTCATATATATTGATACCGAACTCGTCTTCGGGATGATAGACCAGCATCGTTGCCAGTGCATTGCGCCTGTAATCAAGCAACGGGTCATTGCTCTGCGCCAAGACCGGCAGGGCAACGACCCAAAGCAAAAACAAACAATATCGTTTGGTCATAACAGAAAGGATAGGACCGGGCGGTTGCTTTAATGCAGGAAACCGATGTTGGTGGTAGTGGGTTGCTGACCGCGGCCATAGGCGACCCCCACTTCGCGCATTGCATTGATGCGTTGTTTCTCCAAATCCACAGTATCTTCATACTGCTTCATCTCAAATTTCCAATCGTCCAGTACCTTGCCTTTGATTTCCTTATAGAGTGCCATCGCCTCATCGTAGCAACCGGCATCGGGGAGTATATTTGCCAGGTATTCGCCCGCTTTCTGTGCTCCCGTAGCATTCTGCTCCGCTGCCCACGCCTGACGGGCGGCTGCAAGATTGACAGCACAACGGTTATCCAAATACTGCTGATAGATACTCAAGCCCGCTTGCAGTGCCTCGTCATATTTGTTGCACTGCATAGGAATGGTAACCACCATACTCAATGCCTCTTCATACTGTTTGGTTGAGGCGAGGAACTGTGCCGTTTTGATAATGTTTGCCGCTTCGCGGTCGTAATAAGCAATGATTTTGTCTTTCCCTTTTTTTACAAACTCTTCGATAGCAGGTGAGGTCGTCGGCATATTTTTCAGCGCGCTCATATAGCATTTGCTTTCCGTCTCACCGATACCGCGCAGTGTGAGAGAAGTGGACGAAAAAATCACTTTGTTGGTATAGTCTGCAATATAGAGGGTCATATCCATTGTCTCCGACATCTTCATCGGGGCGCTTGATACTACATCTTTGGTCAGCGGAACCACAAAAGCGGTGAGAAAGAACTGCCCCATATAATCCATTGAGGCAATTCCGTTCCGGGTCAGAAGTTGGGTCAACTTGTTTTTCAACTGCACTTGTGTTGTAGCGGGGAACGGCTCCACTTGTTCCTCTATCACTACGCTGATGGGCAGATATTCCGTATTCTGCGCAAAGAGCGTTGTCGCTGCCAAAATGCAGGCAAACAATATAGTATGCTTTTTCATAATACTTGCTGTTTTATTTTTCTCCTAATACAATCACCGCACGTCCCAGCCCCTTGACCAGCACCTTGCTCGGAATATTGTAGGGTTCTTTTTTGAGCATACGTGCCAGTTTCTTGGCAAACGCATTGGCATCAACCGGTATCCCGTAGTCGTCATACACGGGGATGCGCACTTGGGTGAAATTGGCGACATTCTCGCTGGCATACGTCATCGAGAAACGACCGCTTACTGTGTTTTGGAACAGCCAACGGTTGATTATATCTATCAGTTCCTCATCGCCGTACTCCGTCTCCAGATCCACACCCGCAGCATTGCCGTCAAAGACCTTGATATCCAATATTATCTCGCGTCCGATAGTCTGCATCTCGGTGAAATAGTCCTGCAAACGGATATTGAAATTGTCAATATTCGCCACAATGGCTTCTTCGAGCAGTACATCCACATCGGCAGACATAGAGGGTGCACTCGTACCGCTCACCGCACCGATACTCTTGCTCGTATAAGCGTCTTTTGCCTCAAGGATATAACTGAGCGAATGTTTCGGTCCTTGGTCTTTCATCTCCCATGTCAGTTCGAGGATAATGTCCGTTTTTGCCGCACGCGCCAGTTCGTCCAACGGACTCTCTGCCAATATGTTGCCTGCCTTGCTGACGGTTAGGTTGTCCTCCGCACGGCGTTGCTCCACATTCCGGATAGCCTGCTCCAGACTTTGCAAAGGGAACTGGCGTTCTGCCATCAAGTCATTGATCTTGGCAATGGCTAATTTCAGCCCGATATTCTCCTGAATGGCTTGTTTGTAATTCGGCACTTTTTCTACCGCACCCATATTCTCCACCTCGGTATAATAGCCGTTGCTGATACACCACGCGTCCGACGGAAATACCATCAGTTCGGGTTTCTTTATCTGTCCGAAACACACAGTCGCCACCGCTATGGCAACCGGCAAAAGGAAAATTCGTTTCATAGTATTGCTTAACATCACGCTGTATGTTAATTGTTAATTATTAATCGTTAATTGTACCGCCCTTCCGCCGGAATGATACCGTCGGCTTGGAGACATTTTTTCAGTTCCGCCCGTCTCACCGTTACCGTAACTTCCTGCACCATCTGCGTATGGGTACGCTGATAAGTGGAAGTAAAAGAACGGCGGTCTTTGAGCGAACAGTACTTCGTCCAATCACCATGGTCGGAGAAGAAAGCATTGAAATAGTCCTCGTATTTTTCTCGGGCGTTCTTGTCATAGACCAACGGCTTGAGGTCCTGCACACCGCTACTACCGGCAGCCACACCGTCGAATATCACCTCCTGCACCACTTTCCGCTGCACATCGGTGAAAGCCAATGCGGAATTACGCGCACGCACTTGCGCACGGATAACATACGAACCGTCATAGTTGGCGGAAAGTACCTTGCTCGGTTGGTCGTAATAGGCTTGCGAGCGTCTTGCGCCACAGCCTGCAAGCGACAGAATGGCTATCGCTGCCATCAGTATTGTTCCTAATCGTTTCATAGCGATGTATTGTTAAAAACCTGCATTGAGCGCACGGATGACACCTGCGGCTTCCAGAGCCTTGCGCAGATCGTCTTTGCGCACATTCACCAGCACGCTCACCTTGTATTCGCGCCCCACCTTCGTTATCTCCGTGGTACCGTCCACTATGGAAGCGTATTTCTGGTACTCGCCGCCATCTGCAAAGAAAGACCGGAAATAGGTCTCGTTCTCTGTCTCTGCACCAGGACTGCTGCAAAGCGGGCGTTGCGCCACACACCCCCGATCCCCGCTGTAACCCTTGAAAATCACCCCATGCACCGCATTCTTGCGGCACTGGTTCTCTGCCACATCGGCTTTTCTGGAGTAACTCGACACTTTCACTAAATAGGAACCTTGTGTCGCATTGCCGCCGCACTCTATCTCGTAACGGTATTGGTCGGTATCCTTGTCAGCCTTTTTCTTGCCTACCCCTGCCGCCGCACTCAAACAGAGTGCCAATGCACACACAACAGAAAGAAACTTTTTCATATTTTGGGTTTATTATTGTTTTTATTGGAATTGCGATGGCAAAGATACGATATATTCTTCATATCTGCAAAAAAACATCCGCTTTTTTTGAAAAAACACAAGCATATCTATACAAAAAGCAGTACTATATGCACAGCAATCAGAATCAGACAGAAAAATGTACAGATATTGCGGGCTAACAGCCAGCGGATTAGGAACCAGTCAATACCCGCTTCCATATACTTGTCCCAATCGCCCATCGGTCCCATCCACCAGTGCGGGCTGTCCGAACAAGGCTTGCCGTACACAAAATGGTGGACTGAATAAATCAGATAAACCGACATCGGAAGTGTCAGAAGCGTCAGCAGATACCAGCCGCTCCACCAACCGAGGGCTATACCCGCGCCCAACATCACAAACGGCAGCAGGGCAAAAACCGCTACAAAGCATATCATCAGCGTGCGTTTGCGCAAAAGGCGGGCAAACGTCATCTTGCCCAATTCGGCATCCGCATTTACCTCCATCACCGAATGAACATACACTATGTTTGTTACCAAACACCCTACACCTGCGCTCATACACAGCATCGGCATGGAAAACACACACCCCGTCATAGCCGCCTGCACACCCAGCATATTCAGCGGGCCGAACATCAAGCCGATAACCAACTCGCCCAAACCGTGAAAACCCAATTCCAACGGTTTGCCCGAATAGTTTATGCCGAAAAACAGCCCTGAAAGGGCATACAGCACTATACCCGTAGCGGCTTGCCAACCATGCAACAGCCATTGTGCAACCACTGCAATCAGTCCCATAACGGCAGCAAAACCGAGAAAACCGGCAACAGCACGTCTGAGGTCTGCTATACTCGCTTTTCCGCTGCGGAGATAGTGGCACTTCTCCGTGCGGGAACGGATACTGTTGGTGGACAAGTCCGCACGGATACGGCTGTCGTGCCGGTAATCGAAATAGTCATCGGTCAAATTCATACCGAGATGCGCGGCACACACGCCGAGCAATACGGGAAAAACAAGCCACCAGACAAAGTCTGCCTGACCGATACAAAGCACTATCGCCGTCAGACAAGGAAGAGCCGACTGAGGAAGGGATATGCTCCGACCGCAATCCAACCAGAAACGAATAGAGTGTTTCACTATGCCAAAGTATTACCCAATGGGTTATTGAAAGTATTACATATATGTTGCACAAAAAGTATTGTATATGTTGTACAACGAAAAAACATTGCAAAGATACACTTTTTCCAACAAATACACAAGCCTGACAATTCCGCCGCAACCCAACCGCATCAAACATTAATACATTGACGCATTACAGAAACGCATTTATTAGGATTTACAGAAACGTATTCGTTAAGATTTTGCCACAAACCGCAGAAACTATGCCCCGAAAGAATATACAGTTTACGATTATTTGAATATACAATAAATATAGTGCATAAAGTGCATAAAAAGGTGGCTTATCGTATCGAAAAAAGCCTTTTCTTTCTACGTCCTTTCTACGTCTTTTCTACGTCTTTTCTACGTAATGGTTATATGGAGGTGGCGGGATTGTATAAACTGCATAAACGTTGTTTTGATACGCCTGCCCCAACCTGTTTTGAGGTTTGATTTGCATATTCAGCAGAAAAAGACTATCTTTGCAGCGTAAAAGTATATGTAACATTATGGAGAAAACAGATTTCGCTTCTCGCAATATAGTCCCGAAGGACATGTTCCGTATTCTGGCTTTTGTAGGTCTGGCGGCATTAACGATAGTGCTGTTTCCACGCTATAACACTTCCTTCCGTTACCATTTCGAGGTAGGCAAGCCGTGGGCGTACGAACTGATTACCGCCGAATTTGATTTTCCTGTTTACAAGACGGACAAGCAGTTGCGTCATGAGCAGGAACAGTTGTTGTCCGGTTTTGCCCCCTGTTTTCGCTATATAGACGGTGCGCCTGACACACCGTTGATTGTGTCGTTGCAGGATATGGAGACATTGCGCAAAGAGGGCTATAGCCGTATCTCGATAGTGCAAAACAGGACATCAACCGTGTATCCGCTTGCTCAAGTTTACACACCGGGGAAGGCGTGGGAGCGTTTTGGGGAACCGTACAACGAAGTGCGTCCTAATATACAACAGGACACGGCTTTGACGAACACGATGCGTGCCAAGTTGCTTGCTTCGATTGCGCCGACGCAGGGAGTGATACAGACGGGTGAGAAAATCATTGACCGCGGTGAGATTGTAACGGAGCAGGACTATCAGATACTGGAGTCGCTGCGCCGCGCATACGCAGACGAGAGCGTCAGCCAGCACCAGCGCATATTGTCCATAGCGGGGGAAAGCATTATGATATGCCTGTTTATTGCGCTGTTTGTCATTTACTTGTATGTATTCCGCCGCTCGTATATCCAGAGTACTTCTACGGTCTTGTTCTTCTGTTTGGAGTCGGCGATAGTGATTGTGCTGTCGTGCCTGACGCTGCGCTATACGAGTCTGAGTATCTATCTGATACCCTTTGCATGGGTGCCTATTCTGACGCGCGTGTTTTTCGATGCCCGCACGGGATTGTTTCTGCATTTTACAACGGTGCTGATAGTGTCGCTGGCAGTGCCTGCGCCGGTGGAGTTTTTCTTTATCCAGATAACCGTGGGAATGGTGGCGGTGTCGAGTCTGAGCGATATGACGCGCAGGGCGCAGTTGGCGCAGAC
>DGIN01000049.1:11581-12471 GCA_002387325.1 Bacteroidales bacterium UBA4621
TACGGAATGATTTATCTGTTTGAGAAACTGTTCCGTTTTATATCATCGATTACGCTGGTGGAACTGACGGACATCAATTCCGACCTGCTCCATACACTGGCGGAGAAAGCCCCCGGGACGTTTCAGCACTCGATGCAGGTGTCGAACCTCGCCACTGAGGCAGCCAAAGCCATCGGTGCAAATGCGCTGCTCGTGCGGACGGGGGCATTGTACCACGACATAGGCAAACTGACCAATCCGTACTATTTCACGGAGAACCAGCAGGGCGGTCCGAACCCTCTGCTGGAGATGGAGCCTACCGAGGCGGCAAAGATAGTGATTGCGCATGTGGCGGACGGTGTGGCACTGGCCCGCAAACACCACCTGCCGGAGGTGATTATCAACTTTATTGCCACGCACCACGGCACCTCGCTTACGCGCTATTTCTACAACACCTACGTGAACGCCCACCCCGGTGAGAAGGTGGACAAAAGGCTGTTCCAGTATCCGGGTCCGAAACCGAGTACGAAAGAGGGGGCAATACTGATGATGGCGGACGCAGTGGAGGCACGCTCGCGCAGTCTGAACACGTTTACCGAAGAGACTATCGGTCAGGCAGTGGATCAGATGATTGACCAGCAGATAGCGGACGGGCAGTTCTCGGAGACCCCGCTGTCGTTCAAAGACGTGGAGGACATACGCCGTGTGTTCAAAAACAGACTTGTGGCAATGAACCACCACAGAATCACGTACCCGAGTATTCAGAAATAATAGTTTATTCGTTTATGGGTTTATTAGTTATGCGGCGTTGAATAAGTTTAGAAGTTGAATGGGTTTAACCTAAAATAAACCCGCCAAACCACGTATCAACGCATAAACGCATAAACCTATCAACGCATAAACCACGTATC
>DGIN01000096.1:0-1216 GCA_002387325.1 Bacteroidales bacterium UBA4621
AATTGCACTCGAAGACTTTTTCGGCTGCCGTGTGCAACTCGGAGAGGAGCGCATCATACTCGTTCTCGGTCATACACAAATCCTCTGCCTCGCTGCATATCTCAAGCGTAGCGGTGGAGAGTGTCGGCTTGCCTACGCCGTCCCACGTTGCCGATACGCAGAACTCTATGCCGTCAATGGTGATGTATGCGTTCTCTGTCTTTGCCCCTGTCTCGTACTCGTAGTCGTCGCACGGGTCGAACCCGCCGTGTCCGTCGCAGTGCGTACCCGCACCGCTGTTATAGCAGCCGTACACGGGGTCTGCATACTCATACGCCTCTTGGTACAACTGCTGCATAATGGCTTTTGCATCATATCTCATTGGCTCGTTCATAATCTTTGATTTTGTTATAGGATAGTTATAGGTTGCGCTTATTTATTTGCCTTGTATGGTTTGGTCTATGCCGAATGCGATAGCCGCATTGACCGCTGTGTACATCGCTATGCCTGCTATGAGGCTCGATACCCCGCACCCCTGTGCGTGCCACTCGATAACTACCATTGTGCAGATGGCGAGTGTGATTGCCGCCCATATAGCAGCGTTGATGATACGCTTGGTTTTCATTGTCAGTCCTCCCTGAGAATGTCTTTGTATTGCTGAATGATATACATTACGAAATTCTTTGCGTCCGTTACGCCGTTCAGATGTGCTTCTATGAATGGATTGCGTTCTCTGTTTTCCGATAACATCGGACACCTCGCCCAACGCTCCAATTCGTCAATACACTGTTTTGCTGTCATAGTCGTGCTATTTGATACGTGTTATCCGCGTGTAATCGCCCAAGCGCTTTTTACTGCAACTCCACTCACCCAATCCCATTAGTTTCAGTTGGTGTGTCGTGGTCTTGATGTTCCGATACTTGGCTTTGCTTGCAGGGAGTATTCTTTCCTCTCCCTCAAACATTGACAGCAGCCATTTTCTGCTCTGAAAAGTCTCCATAATGTTTGTTTTTGATATGTTACTGATTAAAAACATTTGGTAGAGTTATATTTTTTATGTATCTTTGCAGCGAATTTCTTGCAAAACACCTTATAATAGAAATTCTACGCTATAACTTTGTAAGTTATACTTGTAACCGCAGACGCTTCCGCTGGTAGCCGTTTCGAGTACGCTTTCTGTATAACTCTACCAAATGACGGTGCAAAGGTAGTGTATTTTTGCAATATATGCAAATTT
>DGIN01000096.1:1260-4696 GCA_002387325.1 Bacteroidales bacterium UBA4621
GCAAATTTAATAGTAAAAAATTATGGAAACTGACATTAAGAACAGGGTCAAGGTTGCACTGCGGGCATTGGATATAAGTCCATATTCGATAGCGAGGATGCAGAATTTGAATGAGAGAACAATATATGACCAAATCAACGGCAACTCCAAGATAGGAGTGGCTACTATCGAAGCATTGCTTTCCTATCGTCCTGACCTATCTGCCGAGTGGTTGCTCCGTGGTACTGGCGATATGCTCATCACCAACAAGCCCACGGAAATCAATATCAACAACTCCAATAGAGGACACCACAACAACATCGGCAGTGGTACGCAGACCAACAATAGCGGTGATACCGAGATGTGGAAAAAGATAATCGCCGAGAAAGACGCACAGATAGCCGAACTCAAAGCCGACAAAGAACGCTTGTACCAACTCCTGCTCAAACAATAAATATGGACACAGAGAATGTACAGAACCGCGGCGAGGTGGTGATATACCAATCCGCCGATGGTGTAGCCCGGATAGATGTCTTGCTCAACAATGAAACCGTATGGCTGACAGCAGACCAAATGGCAAATCTGTTCCAGCGGGACAAATCGGTAATTAGCAGGCATATAAAGAATGTCTTTGAGACAGGAGAATTGTCGGAAAAGTCAGTTGTTGCATTTTTTGCAACAACTGCTGCTGACGGAAAAGTGTACAATGTAGCCTATTATAATCTCGATATGATTATCTCCGTGGGCTATCGCGTCAATTCTATTCAAGGCGTACAGTTCCGCCAATGGGCAACGCAACGCATACACGAATATATCGTCAAAGGTTTTACCATTGATGATGAGCGTCTCAAAGGCAATGCAGGCGGCAACTATTGGCGTGAATTGCTTGACCGCATACGTGATATTCGTACCGATGAACGGCTTATTTATCGCCAGGTACTCGACCTTTACGCCACCAGTTACGACTACGACAAGACCGCCGAGGAGAGCAAGCGGTTCTTTGCCGCCTATCAGAACAAGTTCCATTTTGCCATTCACGAGCATACGGCGGGCGAATTGATACGGGAGCGTGCCAATGCCAATGAGCCGTTTATGGGCTTGCGCACATTCAAAGGTCGCCAACCTGTCAAAGCCGAGGTGTCGGTGGCAAAAAACTATATGGAACCCGAAGAACTGGACGCTATGAAAAGCCTTGTATCGGGATTTTTCGACTTTGCCGAGATGCAAGCCAAACTCCACAAGCGTATGTATATGAAAGACTACCTTGACCTGTTGGATAACCTGATACGAGCCAACGACCGCCCTGTATTGGAAGGCAAAGGCAAAGTCTCTTTCGAGGCGGCAAAAGAGTATGCCGAGAATGAATACAAGAAATACAAACAGCGCACACTCTCCCCCGCCGAGGAGGATTATATGGAGACCATCCGTGCCCTCAATGCTACTGCGAAAAAGAAATCAGCAGAGAATAAAAACAAACCACAGAATACGTAAATGTATTTCGATGATTGTACATAGGGACAATTTATCCCTACGAAATACCGACGGAGAAAAGCAATAATATGGAAAACAATATAGCCATTCAGTTATTCGAAAATACGCAGGTGCGTATCGTATGGAACGAACAAGAGGAACAGTTCTATTTCTCTGTCGTTGATGTAATCGGAGTATTGACTGGTAGTGCCTCGCCTCGCAACTATTGGAAAGTACTCAAAAGTCGATTAAAAAAAGAGGGAAATGAAACGGTTACAAATTGTAACCAGTTGAAACTGCAAGCAGAGGACGGCAAAAAGCGTTTGACCGATGTTGCCAATATGGAGCAGTTGCTGCGTATCATTCAGTCCGTGCCGTCCCCAAAAGCCGAGCCACTCAAACAATGGCTGGCAGAGATCGGCAGCAAACGCATAGACCAGATGATAGACCCCGAACTAACATTTCAAATGGCAGTGGAGGACTATCGCCGACAGGGATACAGCGACGAGTGGATAAACGAGCGCATGAAATCCATAATGACGCGCAAGTCCCTCACCGACGAATGGAAACGGGTCGGCATCACACAAGAAAAAGACTACGCCCTTCTGACGAATATCCTCACCAAAGCGTGGAGCGGAATGACCACCCGTGAATACAAATCATTCAAAGGGCTGACCAAACAGAACCTGCGGGACAATATGACAGGCGTAGAGGTGGCTCTCAACACATTAGCCGAAGCGTCCACCCGTGAACTCTCTCGCCAACGCAACCCGCAGACATTCCGGCAGAGCAAGACTATTGCCCAAGACGGCGGGGGAGTGGCAAAAGTGGCGCGACAGCAACTTGAAAGGAAATTGGGCAAATCGGTTCTGTCCCCGCTCAATGCACAGCAAATACAACAGATAGAAAATACACCCGTTGAGGATGCCAAAATAATCACTGACGGAAAAGAACAATCTGATAACAATATATGAGATTTACAAAGGCAAAGGTTGCAGTCCTCGAGGAAGTACTGAATGACGGCTACTGCGAGTACTGCGGAAAGGAGTACCGGGGAATCACGCTGTCGTATGACTGCCGCAAGCCAAAGGAGTGTCATGTTCTGGAAGCGTGCTGCGAGCAACGCAAGCAGAATGCGCAGCAGAGAGTGAACGATTGTCTGGCAGACAAAAGTGCAATGAACATGCTGGATAGCATTGTTAAAAGGCGCGGTAGTAGCGGCGGTAAGGGCGAATGACTTTGTCTGCCAGTTTGCTATAAAAGTGAACTCTGTCCCGCTCATTATCGTCAGGATTGTCTGATAGTGCCGGCACAAAACTATGCACGATACACCGGTCCAACGCAATAAGACGGTTTGTCCGTTTCTGCAACCTGCGTAACAACCATATATGTATGTTCAGTACACGAAAGATGATGCCATACCGCCAAGCCAATTGCAACATACGTTTTATAATCAATGAGTTTTAGTATTAAAAACAAACACAAAAGTAACAATAATAATTGATACATGCAAATATGAGATGAATAACAATCATAATAACCTAATTCCACGCATGACTACAAAAAACAATACGGCACTTACTCCCGCTTCTTTGGAACTACTGGCACGAGTAAAGCAAGCCAAGCAAATCAACAGGCTTACCATTATGCAAATAGCCAAAGAGGCGGGTATGCACCAACCGACAGTTACCAACCAACTCAACGGGCATTTTAATTTAGATGTCCGGGTCGTTCTTGCCGTGGCAAAATTATGTCCGAATGTTTCCGCAGAGTTCCTGCTCCGTGGAAATGGAGACGTGCTAATAGATAGAACTGACAATGTAAAACAGGCGCAATTGGAAGCCCGCGTTGCACGTTTGGAGCGGCTTGTAGATAGTCAGAACAGCCAAACAAAAACCTTGCAATAACCTTGCAACAATTTTGCAAACACAGCATAAGTTATTGATATTCATTTAGTACTCATTTGACTCTTAATCAGTGGGTCGAG
>DGIN01000096.1:4743-19257 GCA_002387325.1 Bacteroidales bacterium UBA4621
CGAGTCCCTCGGGGGACACAAAAAAGAGATTGTCTTCATTGGCAATCTCTTTTTTGTATGGTGTATGGATTTCTGTGAATTATCGTAGTGGTACCTGAAAAAAAGTTGCGCAACAAAAAGAGAAAGAGAAACCGTCTCTGATTTCTCTTTCCATTGGTAGTGCTACCCGGACTCGAACCGGGGTTTACGGCGTGAGAGGCCGTTGTCCTAGGCCACTAGACGATAGCACCAAATCCTTTCATAGTTGCTTTCTTTCTCAAAAGCGGGTGCAAAGGTACGGTTATTTTTTGACATACACAAATTTCATACAGTTTTTTCCATACTTTTTCCGCATTTTTTCTCTTTTACGGCTTTTGCACATCTCTTTTTGCCAAATCCGTTTTTTATTGGTAATTTTGCGCAGGAGTATATACTATACCAAATATCTCGACCTATGAATACCAATTTCGGTTTTGTGCGTGTGGCGGCAGCCGTACCTATGATTCGTGTGGCGGACTGCCAACACAATGCTCAAGAGGTAAAAAAGCAGATTCAAGAGGCGGTCAATGAGGGTGTGGAGGTTATCTGCTTCCCCGAATTAACCCTTACGGGGTACACTTGCGCCGATTTGTTTTTTACGCAGCAACTGCAGCAAGATGCTTTTGCGGCTCTTGAGGATGTGTGTGCTTTCACGCGCGAGAAACCAATCATAGTACTTATCGGTGCCCCTTTGCAGGTGGACAACAATCTTTTCAACTGCGCTTTTGTGATGACCGACGGCGAGGTACTCGGTGTCGTGCCGAAAATCAACCTCCCCAATACGGGCGAGTTCTACGAAAAACGATGGTTCACTTCCGGGCGTTTGGCTCTCGAGTATTCGTGGAACACCGTTGCACCGCGTATCCCGACCATTGAGATATGGAGCGGAGACGTACCGTTTGGTCCCGATTTGCTTTTTGCGACACGCAACTACAGTTTCGGCATTGAGATTTGCGAAGACCTGTGGAGTCCTCTCCCGCCGTCCACCCAGTTGGCTATACAGGGAGCGGAATTGATATTCAATCTATCGAGCAGCAACTGTCTTGTGGGCAAGAACGCTTTCCGCCGACAGATGATTACCCAGCAGTCGGCACGCGTCCATTGCGGCTATGTCTATACTTCTTCAGGGGTAGGGGAGAGTACCACCGATGTGGTCTATTCGGGGTCAACCTACATTGCCGAAAACGGGGATTTGCTTTCCGAAGGCGAACGTTTTCTGCGCACCTCCTCTATGATTATTCAGGAGATTGATATCGAGCGGCTTCGCACCGACCGACAGCGCAATACCAATTTCACCAAAGACAAGCACGGGCATTATCGCAAAATCAACGTGGTGCCTTTGGAGCGGATGACCGACGATATGGAAAGCGTCCGGACCGAACCGCTACACCGCACTTTCTCCATGACTCCTTTCCTGCCTGCCAAGGGCGATGAAGATACCTATTGTATGGATGTCTTCTCTATCCAGACGAGCGGACTGATGCGCCGTTGGGAGCATACGCATTCCGACACGGTCGTCGTCGGTATATCGGGCGGTCTGGATTCCACGCTGGCACTTCTGGTTTGCGTCTTGGCGGCGGACAACCTCGGCTACGACCGCAAGCGTGTCCTCGGTATCACCATGCCGGGCTTCGGTACCAGCGACCGCACCTACCAAAACGCCCTCGCTATGATGGAGCAACTTGGCGTTACCACCTACGAGATTCCTATCCGCGATGTAGCAACGCAGCACCTCGCAGACATAGGGCATAGCATAGACAACCACGATGTTACATACGAAAATGCCCAAGCACGTATCCGGACGCTTGTCCTGATGGATATGGCGAACAAACACAACGGTATTGTGGTTGGTACGGGCGACTTGAGCGAACTGGCACTCGGTTGGGCTACTTATTCGGGCGATCAGATGTCTATGTATGGTATCAATGCGGGTATCCCAAAGACTCTCGTGCGCTATATGGTGCGCTATGCGGCGGAAAATATGTTCGGCGACGACACCCGCCGTGTCCTCATGGATGTCATTGACACCCCCGTCTCCCCCGAACTGCTGCCTGCGGACGAAAACGGAAACATTGCCCAGATCACCGAAGACAAAGTCGGTCCCTACGAACTCCACGATTTCTTTATCTACTATTACCTACGCTACGGCTTTACGCGAGACAAAATCGCCTATATGGCTTCGCAGGCATTTGCCGACAAGTACGACGAAGATACTATCAATCATTGGCTTGACGTATTCTTCCATCGTTTCTATCAGCAGCAGTTCAAGCGATCTTGTATGCCCGACGGACCAAAGGTGGTCTGCGTCAGCCTTTCGCCCCGCGGCGACTGGCGTATGCCCAGCGATGTCTGCTGCCCCAAATAAAATAATCCATTGCCGGAAGACTTATTTGCCCCATCGGTCTTATTAGTCCTATAAAATTACTATGACTGTCCAAGAAAACATCTCCCTCCTCGGGCGCAACACCTTCAAAATGGATGTGTGCACGCGTGTATGGGCGGAATATACATCCGTTGCCGAACTCCAAGACCTGCTCCATCGCTATGCGGGGCAACCTATGATGGCTATCGGTGCAGGCTCCAATCTGCTCTTTACCAAAGATTTCAATGGTGTCCTTCTCCATTCCTGTATGTGCCGCGCCCGTACCTTGGACGAGGACTCCGATTCGGTGCTTATTGAAGCCGAATCAGGCTTGGTCTTGGACGAACTCATTGAGCAGATTGTCGATATGGGGCTCGGCGGCTTGGAGAACCTTAGCCATATCCCCGGAGAGGTGGGAGCCTCGGCGGTGCAGAACGTCGGTGCCTATGGCGTGGAAGCCAAGGATGTCATTGTTAGCGTCAATACGGTCGAGGTCGCCACGGGCAAACTGCGCACTTTCTCCAACGAGGAGTGCCGTTACGGCTATCGCGACAGCATCTTCAAAAACGAACTCCGAGGGCGGTATGTCGTAACAAGTGTGGTCTATCGCTTGCAGAAACACCCCGTCTTGCACCTCGACTATGGCAACCTCCGCGCCCTCAATCCGCAGTCGTTGCGCGAGGTGCGCGATGCCGTCATCCGTATCCGCCGTCAGAAACTCCCCGAGGTGGACGAACTCGGTTCCGCAGGCAGTTTCTTCAAAAACCCCGTCATCCCCGTCTCGCAGTTCGAAGCCTTGCTGGCGCAATATCCCGCTATCCCCCATTATGAAACCAAGGACGGTGTCAAAATCCCCGCTGCATGGCTTATCGAACAATGCGGCTGCAAAGGGCGGACCATCGGCGGTGCACAGGTCTTTGAGCGTCAGCCGCTGGTTATCATCAATGCCACCGGCACTGCCACCCCCGACGATGTCATCGCTCTCGCCCGCTCCGTCACCGATGCCGTCCGTTCCCGCTTCTCCATCACCCTCTCCCCCGAAGTCAACTACATCTGATTACTTTCCTCCCCCCCCAAAAAAAAAGCAGCATTATACCACCATTAAAATACTGATGAATGATAAATTCTATCAGGATATAAGAGTTTTTAAGTTGTAAGCCCCCTAATCCCCTTTCAAATGTAGGTATGCATAGTGTGCTTGGATTTAGGTTTATTTGTAGGGGCTGTTCTTAGTCATTGCGAGCCTTGTTTGCGATATAGCGAACCGAATTTCCTTTCGTACACAAGAAAAGCACCGCCTTTATTTTCGAAAGACGGTGCAAAGGTAGTGGGGAATAACGGTAATGGGTTGGGTGTGGATTTTCGAGAATTTACTATGATTTGTAGGTATGTTCTCTGTAAGAATGATTATACAGCACAAAATTGATTTTACAAGACATATTTGTTGACGATTTCGCTCCAACGTGGTAAAGAAAGTTCGCGCCCATAAAATTCTTTATAACTTGCTATCATACGTTGTTTCCAACTTGCAGCATCCGCACGTGTATCAGGATTTTGATAAACCGTTTCTTCAACCGCAGCCAAGAAATCTTCCATTGTCTCAAAAGTGGGAAAATGTTTAGAAGAACGATACCATTTAGCCGGGCGGATTTTATGGACAACTCCTTGTTTTATTTGTAGATTTAGAGGCCAAATGACTTCATGATTTTTCTTTCCGGATTTCATAGCACGCGTAATATTCCATACCTTTTGACACCAAACTTTCTTAATAGTGACTACACCTTGATTACTCATTTCGTAGCCAAAGATAAGATACGTAACATCTAACATCCAAGGTTTTGCGGCAATTTCTTGTTCATACATACGGAAATCAGCGATATCAAATCCCGGTGAAGATTTGTAGTTAAACGCCTTTATTTCCAACAGATGGTGTTTCTTATCCTCCGGGTCAAGATAGAAATCGGGGGGCATTTGTGTATTATCATTTAATGCGTAGTCAATGGTATTCTTTTTTAACCAGCCTTCAACCCATTCCTGCATAATATTTCCAACGACATCTCTTTGTCGTACAACAATGTTGATGTCCGCGAGTTGAAAGGTTATTTTGCCTTCTTTCGTTAAGATTTTGTCATCATTGACCAATCGGTTATACACCTCTTCTGCTGTAAGTTTCATATTATTTGAATGTTATTTTGTCCAACAATCTATCAGCGACAGCCTTGACAACGGGTACTACAACAGTATTTCCCAGTAAATCAAAGCCATCTTTTTCGGAGACATTAAAAATCATATCATCGGGATACCCGCACAAGCGCAGTCCTTCTCGGAGAGTGAAGCGGCGCAAACCACCATTGTCTCCGACATAAAGTTTCTGCATATCCATAGCCACTAAAGTAGGCGCAACATCTTCGGGAGAAAGTACTTTATTGATTTCAAAACTAAGTTTTCCTGCCACGATATTATAGCCTTTCTCTTTGGTTAAATCATATTCACGATGGGTAGTGGTCAGTCCGTCTACGTTTGTCTCTTTAACTAATTTTTTGGGATGCTCGTACCTGAGATACCCCTGTTGAGTGAGTTTATCCAGCATAGATTGCAAGTTGGGAGCGGCATAAAATGTTTTTATTTGCTGCAAAGTCAGCGGCATACCATCCATCCAATCAATACCTATTTCTTCCGCCCATTGTCTTTTACGACGTTGTAGAAGGATATTATCCAACAATTCCTTTTCCTGTTGTGAAACTTTACCTTTCAGGCATAAATCCCAACTATGGATATTTGTATTTCCCCCTCGTTTATCTTTGATAGACTTTCCATATAGTTGTTCTGTCGTGAAATGTGCCAAAAGGTTCTGTATAAAAGGAGTATTTTCAGTAGGCATACCCGTTTCGAGGATATCTTTCAACTTGGCTTCTTTGTGAGGAAAGTTATTCAAGTCCGGAGTTTCCGTTCGTGTACCTACAATGTATATACGTTTTCGTTCTTGTGGGACTCCGAAAAATCTGGAGTTCAGCACCCTGTAATCAAAGTGGTAGCCAAGATTAGTCAGTTTTTCGACAATCGTTGCCAAAGTACGCCCGCCATCGTGATTGACCAACCCCTCCACATTTTCTAAGATAAAGCCTTTCGGTTTTTTGTCTTTTAAGATACGTTCAACTTGGAAGAACATAGTCCCTCTTGTGTCTGCGAACCCTTGTCGTTTTCCTGCAGAACTGAATGCTTGGCAAGGGAAACCTGCACAAAGAATGTCGAAATCAGGAATATCTGAAGTTTTTATCTGTGTAATATCTCCCGCGATTTGTTCTGCAGGGTGATTATCATGTAAAACATTTACTGCATAAGGTTTTATTTCTGAGGTAAATACGCAAACAGGGGTATAATTTTTCTCACGGCAAGCCTGTTCCAAGCCACATCTTATGCCACCAATTCCGGCAAATAAATCTATAAATCTCACAACAGGACGTTGTTTTTTCTCTGCTGTCAATCGAACGGCCAAGCGGCTTTTGTCCTCAAAAGCAGTAATATCAATTTGCTTCTCAAAGATGGGTGCTCCGTTGATATGTTGCGGGTGCTGCATGGTGTATTGTACAAGAAATTTTTCTATATCAACAAACGGTGTAACAATTTCTTTTCCTAAACGATATAAAACATACGTACCGAAAGGCTGCGGGTAAGACAATTTATGCATATCATTCTCCGACATTATTGAAGACGATATACATTCAAAAAGGTGAGCCCCTTTGGATGTATCTTTGCAATCGTATAACAAGACGAAATCAGGATGTTTTATGGAAGTAATACCTCCGTCTCTATTTGCAAAAACATCCTCATTATATCGCAAATTATAGAGTATGTCATTACGTTCGGGGTTGATACCCAAAATCCATTGTAATTGCTCTTTTTCAGAACGATATGCACCTATTAGTATATTATTTTTCTTTGCCATTACTCTCCGAGAGTATCAAAAATGCGCACAAAGATAGTAAAATAAAATGATATTGGCAAGGGAACGGCATTGATTGAATCTATGCTTGGAAGAATTAGTTCTAAAAATGTCCGGTTTTTAGAGACAAGTATTAAGCAAAACGCTTTGTTCTGATATGTCATTGCACCGCCTTACCGGTGCGCGTTTATGCCATGGGCAACTCTCTTTTATGTCTTGATTGAGTTTGTTTGCTTCGGAATCTTTGGCAAAATCCCGTCGCAAAGATAACCATTCTTTTTATACAAACAAGCAAAATTTGAGAAATTTATATCAATTCCTTAAATTTGCAGAAAATCAACGAAATTTCTACAAAAATCACACCATACACGACAACCTTAGACACCCAAGGCACGATTATTGTATCTCAAACTGATAAGCATAGGTTATTCTTAGGTGATTCTTGGGTGATTCTTGGGTTATACTTGGGTGATTCAGCCGTCAATCCCTTATGAATACTGATGAAATACCACAAAAATAACATATAATTCCTCATTCATAATTCTTAATTCATCATTACCTCTATGGCTCGTTCTGAATTTGAAATGCCCTTGGATAGCATCCACGGCAAACTCGGTAAAAAGTCCAAACTCATCTTCCGCCGCAAGACTGCCCGCAATGCCAACCGGCACGCCCTGTACGACTGCGTGCAGGAGATTTATGTCATTGAGCATCCGCGCGACCGCAAAAAGAACCCGCCACAAGGGGCTGAATTGGCATCTATCAACCGTTTCCGTCAGGCGTGCCGTCTCACTGCCGAGCAACTCTCCGACCCCGCCACACGTGCCGTCTGGGAGCAGCGTTTCGCCGCACAACAAAAGTACCCCGACCCCGATGCCCCATTCGATCCCCGCACAGGTCATCGCAAGATCTACGGGCAACTCTGGGCATATACCCGCGCCTGTATCCTCCGCCAACTGCAATCGAAAGACTGATACACAAACCCTTTTTCTGCCCACCACTATTGCACAAACCAAATAATTTGACTAACTTTGCACCCTAACAAATGACAAACTCTGTATAGCAAAACCCGATATGGCAAGTTTTATTGTAGAAGGCGGACACAAACTGCACGGCACTATCACCCCGCAGGGGGCGAAAAACGAAGCACTCCAGGTCCTGTGTGCCGTACTCCTTGCGCAGGACGAAATCATTATGAACAACCTGCCTGATATTCTTGATGTCAATAATCTGATTGACCTGCTCCAATCCATGGGTGTCTCGGTGCAGCACCTTGCCAAAGGCAAGTACGCTTTCTGCGCACGAAACATCGATACCGACTGGCTCCATAGTCCGGACTTCCTTCGCAAGTGCAACCGACTTCGCGGTTCAGTCATGCTTATCGGTCCTCTCCTTGCACGCTTCGGCGAAGTAACTTATGCCAAACCGGGAGGCGACAAGATCGGTCGCCGCCGCTTGGATACCCACTTCCAGGGCATGCTTAACCTCGGTGCTACTTTCACCTACGACCACGACCTCCGTGCCTATCGTTTCTGCGGACAGCGTCTCCGCGGCACCTATATGCTCCTCGACGAAGCCAGTGTAACAGGTACGGCGAATATCATTATGGCGTCCGTCCTCGCCGAGGGTACCACCACTATCTATAACGCCGCCTGCGAACCGTATATCCAGCAATTATGCCGTATGCTCAACCGTATGGGCGCACAGATACAGGGCGTTGGCTCCAACCTCCTCACTATCACGGGTGTCTCCTCTCTCCATGGTACGGAACATACCCTCCTCCCCGATATGATCGAGGTCGGTTCGTTCATCGGTATGGCGGCTATCACGGGCAGTGAACTCACGATTTGCAATGTCTCCTACCGTGATCTCGGTATCATACCCGAATCCTTCCGCCGACTGGGTATTCAGGTGATCCAGCAGGGCGATGATATATACATACCCGCACAGGAACACTACCAGATAGAATCTTTTCTCGACGGCTCTATCCTTACCGTGGCGGACGCACCCTGGCCCGGACTCACGCCCGACCTGCTCTCCGTCATCCTCGTGGTTGCCACGCAGGCACGCGGTTCCGTCCTTATTCACCAGAAGATGTTCGAGAGCCGCCTCTTCTTTGTGGATAAACTTATCGATATGGGCGCGCAGATAATACTCTGCGACCCGCACCGTGCCGTTGTTATCGGACACGACCGTCAGATGCGTCTCCGCCACAACAATATGACCTCACCCGATATTCGCGCGGGCATTGCTATGCTCATTGCAGCAATGGCAGCGGACGGCACCAGCCGCATTGACCACATAGATCAGATCGACCGCGGCTACGAGGACATCGAATCCCGCCTCAACGCCATCGGTGCCCATATCAAACGAGAAGAATAATACACCTGCATGACTAAAAAGATACTACTGACGCTCACCGTCTTGCTCCTCGTGATAACGGGAGCAATCGCACAAATCGTTAATCCCGTCCGATGGACAGGCTCTGTTGTCGGCGACAGCATCAAAATAGAAGCCGCCATAGACGCGGGTTGGCACATGACCCTTATCGAACTCAACGGCGCAACCGTCGGCAAGGAATACACCGGCACATGTACCCTTACCCTCCCCGACACTTCCTCCGTCTCTGTGCGCTACAACGCTTGCGATGACCGTATGTGTACCGCCCCCGAGGTCTGGGAGTATACGCCCAAAGCCGTAGTGCAGGACGCTCCCGTAACTGTTGATGCTCCGGATAATACCGCCGATAAATCCCTCTGGTGGGTATTCGCTATGGGACTCCTGGGCGGACTGCTGGCTATCTTCACCCCTTGTGTATGGCCTATCATACCTATGACCGTCTCATTCTTTATCAAACGGAACGGAGCGGCACGCGGCACTACCAACCCACACATCGTACGCGACGCCATGCTTTACGGACTCGGTATCATCATCATCTACGTCGGACTGGGCTTGCTTGTAACACTCCTCTTTGGAGCCTCTGCACTCAATGCGCTCAGCACCAATGCGGTAGTGAACATCATTTTCTTCTTGATACTCGTCCTCTTTGCCGCCTCGTTCTTTGGCGCATTCGAACTGACCCTGCCAAGTTCGTGGTCTACCGCCCTCAGCAAAAAGTCGGGCAATACCACTGGTTTCCTCAGTATCCTGCTGATGGCATTCACCCTCGTCATCGTCTCTTTCTCCTGTACGGGACCAATCATCGGCACCTTGCTCGTAGAAGCGGCTGGCAAGACCCTTCTCGCCCCCGCAATAGGTATGCTCGGCTTCGCTATCGCCCTCGCTCTGCCGTTCTCGCTCTTTGCCCTGTTCCCCTCTGTACTCAAAAAACTGCCTAAATCGGGCGGTTGGATGAATACCTTCAAGGTTACACTCGCTTTCCTCGAACTCGCACTCTCGCTCAAATTTCTCTCCGTGGCAGACCTTGCTTATGGCTGGCATATACTCGACAGAGAAGTCTTTATTGCACTTTGGATAGTCATCTTCGCCCTGCTCGGGCTTTATCTCTTGGGGCTTATTTCGTTCCCCAACGACGATGACTCCCACCGCAAAACCTCTGTACCACGCTTCTTCCTCGCTGTTATCTCTCTCGCATTTGCGGTCTATATGCTCCCCGGCTTGTGGGGCGCACCGCTGCGGGCTATATCTGCCTTCGCACCGCCTATGAGTACGCAGGACTGGTCTCTCGGGCAGCATACCGCTTCCGCGCCCGCCGATAAACAGATCACGTTCACCGACTATGATGAGGGTATGGCGTATGCCCGCGCACACCAAATGCCTGTCTTTCTCGATTTTAACGGCTATGGCTGTGTCAACTGCCGCAAGATGGAAGCGGCAGTGCTCTCCAAACCCGAGGTCGAAGCCCGCTTGCGCAACTATGTTGTTATCTCCCTTGTCGTGGACGACAAAACCAAGTTGCCCGAACCGATACAGGTGGAGGAGAACGGCAAAACCGTTACGCTGAAAACTATGGGCGACAAGTGGAGTTACAAGCAGCGCACCGAATACGGAGCCAATGCCCAACCCTATTATATCCAGTTGGATGCCGACGGCAATCGTCTTACTTCCACCGCCTATTCCTACGACGAAGATATTTCTAAATTTCTTAATTGGTTACAATACTGACAACGAGATATGTATCAGAAAAGTTATAATCCGAATTTCAACCACGAGCGTCCCGCTATGCCGCGCCGTGAGAGTAAACCACAATACGATACCAAGCGTCCGCCCGAGAAGGAGATGATCTTCGGTATCCGTGCCGTCATCGAAGCCATTGATGCGGGCAAGGTACTGGACAAAGTCCTCCTCCGCCGCGATATGAGCAGTACTATCGGCAAGGAACTGTTGCAGAAACTGGAAGGTACTACTACCCCCGTGCAGAAAGTGCCTGTCGAGAAACTTAATCAGTTCACCGACAAGAACCACCAGGGAGTCATCGCTTTTCTCTCGCCCATCGAGTTCTATCGTGTCGAGGATATAGTGCAATCGCTCTTCGATGAGGGCAAGACACCGCTGCTGATGGTGCTGGACGGTATCACCGATATGCGCAACTTCGGGGCGATCGCCCGTACGTGCGCCTGTGCGGGTGTGCATGCGCTCATTATCCCTACGCGCGGCTGTGTCTCTATCAACGGCGATGCTATCAAAACCTCGGCGGGTGCGCTCCATACACTCCCGGTCTGCAAGGTGGATAACCTGCAGAATTGTCTCGCCTATCTCCGCGACAGCGGCCTGCGTATCGTAGCCGCTACCGAGCATACTGACACCAATTATACCGATGTGGATATGACCGCCCCAACCGCTATCGTTATGGGCTCGGAGGAAAAGGGTATCTATGAGGAGAACCTCAAACTCGCTACCGACCGTGTCCGTATCCCGATGACCGATGCTATCGAGTCCCTCAATGTCTCTGTTGCCGCCGGTATTATGATCTATGAAGCCGTCCGCCAACGCACTAAAAACTGAAAACAAAAAACTCTTAACTTTCCAACTCCCCAACTTTTTTCAACTTTAATCTCTCAACTTTCAACTAATAATGACTGTCCTCTACGAAGATAACCATATCATCGCCGTCAATAAGACCTGCAACGAGATAGTGCAGGGCGACAAGACGGGCGATACCCCGCTTTCGGAGTTGGTAAAAGCCTATATCAAGGAGAAATGCAACAAACCCGGTGAGGTCTTTCTCGGTGTTACCCACCGTCTCGACCGTCCCACAAGTGGAGTCGTACTCTTTGCCCGCACAAGCAAGGCTCTGGCGCGGCTCAACGATATGTTCAAGTCGCATACCGAAATTCAAAAGACCTACTGGGCAATCGTTGCCAATGCGCCCGCTGCACCCGAAGGACGATTGGAGAACTACCTCATCCGCAACGAGCAGCAGAACAAGTCGTATGTCGCCCGCCTTGATAAGGACGGCAATCCGCTCAATAAGGAAGCAAAGAAAGCCGTTCTGACTTATAAAACCATAGCCCGAGGCGACCGATATACGTTGCTTGAAATCAACCTCGAGACCGGTCGTCATCACCAGATACGCTGTCAACTCGCGGCTATCGGTTGCCCTATCAAAGGCGACCTTAAGTACGGAGCCAAGCGCAGCAATCCCGACGGCGGAATTTGTCTCCACGCACGGCGTATCGAGTTCATTCACCCCGTCAGCAAACAACCCGTCTCTATTACCGCCCCCGTCCCCCAAGACCGCCTCTGGCAAGCCTTAGCCGCCCAAGCGGAAAGAGAAGAAACACCGGTTAACGGCTGATTGACACAGATTAGCGAAGAAATGAAATCATAACCCCAAAACTAAACCCCATATATCATGAAACACCTTCTTTTAGGCGATGAAGCGATAGCGCAAGGTGCTATCGACGCAGGCTTGAGCGGTGTCTATGCCTACCCGGGCACACCGTCAACGGAAATCACGGAGTACATTCAACTGCACGAGGCGAAAGCCGCACAACCCTCTATCTTCTGCCGTTGGGCATCCAACGAGAAGACCGCTATGGAGGGCGCACTCGGTATGTCCTATATGGGCAAACGCGCACTCGTATGCATGAAGCACGTCGGTATGAACGTCTGCGCAGACGCATTCATGAACGCTGCCATCACCGGCGTAAACGGCGGCTTGGTAGTGGTGGCTGCCGACGACCCCTCCATGCACTCTTCGCAAAACGAGCAGGACAGCCGTTTCTATGCCAAGTTTGCCATGATACCGTGCTTCGAGCCCACCAACCAACAGGAGGCATACGAGATGACCAAAGAGGCGTTCCGCCTTTCCGAGGAACTGCGCACCCCCATCCTTTTGCGCGTAACAACCCGCATGGCTCACTCGCGTGCCGTTGTCGAGACCGCTGACAACACACCTGTGCAGAACCAGATGTCTCTCCCCGAGAACGTACAGCACTTTATCCTGCTGCCGGCATTTGCCAAGAAAAACTACGCCGAACTCGTAGCCGCACAACCCGCATTCGTGCACAAGAGCGAGACCTCGCCCTTCAATTCCTATGTCAAAGGCACGCACCCCGAGCACGGTATCATCACCACGGGTATTGCCTACAACTACCTCATGGAGAACTACCAATCCGCCATGGGCTGCTCTATCCTCAAGGTCGCTCAGTACCCGCTGCCTGTTGCCCTCATCAACCAAATGGTGGCTGACGGTGCCAAGGAAATCCTCGTTATCGAAGAGGGACAACCTGTAGTGGAGGAACTCATCCACGGACTCGTGCCTTCCACTGTCGCAGTCAAAGGACGCCTCACGGGCGACCTGCCGCGTATGGGCGAACTCACACCCGACAGCGTACGCCTTGCCATCGGTCTCGATGCACTGCCTACCCGCGAAGCGGACAATCTCGTTGTCAACCGTCCGCCCGCACTGTGCCAAGGTTGTGGACACCGTGATGTATATGCTGCCCTCAACGAGGTCGCACGCGAATACCCGCAACCCCGTATCTTCGGCGACATCGGTTGCTACACGCTGGGTGCCCTCTCGCCCTTCCACGCTATCCACGCGTGTGTCGAGATGGGAGCCTCTATCACCATGGCGAAAGGCGCTGCCGATGCAGGGCAACACCCCGCCATTGCCGTTATCGGTGACTCTACGTTCACCCACTCGGGCATGACCGGACTCTTGGACTGCGTCAACAGCAACGCCAATGTAGTGGTACTTATCTCCGACAACCTCACCACGGGTATGACGGGCGGACAAGACTCTGCCGGTACGGGTCGCCTCGAGCAGATATGCTATGGTGTCGGTGTGGACAAAGACCATGTGCGCGTAGTAGTGCCCCTGCCCAAGAATATGGACGAGATTAAGAACGTGCTCCGCGAAGAAATCGACTACCCGGGTACTTCCGTAGTCATCGCACGCCGCGAGTGCATCCAAACGCTCAAACGCCACTTGAAAGCAAAAAAGTAAACCATTAAATCGTAAATATAGTATGAAAAAAGATATTATTTTAGCAGGTGTCGGAGGACAAGGTATCCTCTCTATTGCTACAGTCATTGGTGAAGCCGCTTTGGCAGAGGGCTTGTATCTCAAGCAAGCCGAGGTACACGGTATGAGTCAGCGTGGTGGGGACGTGCAGTCCAACCTCCGTCTCTCGTCCGAACCTATCCACTCGGACCTCATTCCCGTTGGCGGAGCCGACCTTATCATCTCCTTGGAGCCTATGGAGGCTTTGCGCTATGTGCAGTATCTCAAGCCCGAAGGCTGGATTGTAACATCGTCCGTGCCTTTCGTCAATATCCCCAACTATCCCGAATTGGAGGAGGTTATCCGCCACATCGAAGCCCACAAGAACCACGTTCTCTTGGACGTAGAAGCCCTTGCCAAAGAGGCAGGCGCACCCTCGCAGGCGGCTAACATGGTGCTTCTCGGAGCAGCCATTCCTATGTTGGGTATCGACCACGACAAGATGATTGCCGGTGTGCAGCGTGTCTTCGCCCGCAAAGGCGACGCCATCGTCCAAAGCAACGTCTCCGCCGTCGAAGCCGGCTACCGCAACTCCAAACACGAGTAATAGAACAAAGGACAAAGGACAAAGAACAAAGAGGCTGTCTGACAAGTAAAGTCGGGCAGTCTTTTTTTGTTATAATATACTGATTGTGAGACAATTAGAGAACCATTAAATAAACAAATGAAACAAGCATACTCATAACTCGTTATAATACAAGCAAACACCGCCTAATCACA
>DGIN01000043.1 GCA_002387325.1 Bacteroidales bacterium UBA4621
AGGTTGGTACCCTCGAAATAGATTCTCGCCTTCTGTATCTTGGCTTTCTCCGTCCAGCGTTTGGGGAACGTATAGCCGAGCACGAGGTTGCGCAAACGGATATAGTTCACATCACGTGTATAGAAATCGTTTTCGCCGCGTGCGGACGGGTGTTTGGCACTCACGGCGGGGAACTTACCCGCTACCCACGGCGAAGTGGGGTCGAGGATGTCCTCGTGGTGCCAACTGTCAAGTGTGGTAGAGGCATAGCCCGCCATCTCGCGGCTGCAAGCCCACTTCATATACCAGTCCGGCACGTATGTATTCATCGAAGCCCCTGCGAAATCCACGGCAAAGTCAATGCCTTTCCACTCGAATCCGAAGTTGATACCGAAACTCAGTATCGGCTGCCGGATACCGGTTGCATCAGACCATGCATACATAACAGACGAGTAGCCGAGCGGGCGTTTGTCGTATTCATCGATTACGCCGTCGCCGTTCACATCTTTGAAGATCAGGTCGCCCGGTTGGAGGGTGGTATTGTTGGCACCGTCGATGATAACGGGATAGTTATCTATCTCCTCTTGTGTTTGGAATACGCCGATGGTCTCCCATTGCCAGACCTGGTTGTTCTCCACATTCGACCAGCGGTCGGACTTGCTGTTGCGGTACTTGTCCCATGCATTGCCGAATTTCTCGCCTGCACGGATACCGTTTTTCTGACGCGAAATAGTCAGGTTGCCCCCGATGTAATACTTGAAATCGCCTGCTTTGTCCTGCCATTTGATGAAACCGTCCCCACCGATATGTTTGTCTGAGTTGAGGTTTTCTGCCAATGGTACGAGACCCGACTCTTGTGGGAATACAAGGTTGTCGGGTTGCGCTGCGATACCGTCTCGTGTACGCAAGAAGAAATCAAACTCCGCGGTCAGACGGTTGTTGAAAAAGCCGAGGTCAATACCCACATCGGTCAACGAGGTGGTCATCCACGAGATTTGGGTGTTGGGCGTACCCTTGTAAATAGTGCCGATGAGAGCACTGTTGGTGTTACCCAAAAGCGGGTCGGAGGTAGTGAAATAACTACCCGAATTATAGGTATATCCGTCCAGATACGCAAAGTCCGGATAGAGCGAACCGACGTTGTCATCACCCAACTGACCATAAGAAGCACGTATCTTGAAATTGCTCCAATAGTCATTGATGCTTCCGTCTTGCCACCATGTCTCCTCCGACATACGCCATGCGCCGCTCACCGAGGGGAAGAAACCCCAGCGTTTGCCTTTGGCGAATTTCCAACTGCCATCATACCTGCCGGCAAAATCGATGATGTAGCGTCCGCGGTAGTCATAGCCTGCGCGGAAGATACCGCTCGCAGTAGTCTGTGTGTAGGTCTGCTCCTCAACTGTATTGTTTTTGCTGGTGGTAATCAAGTCAATATATGGATTTTCAACCGGGTTCTGCGCATTGTAGAGCGAGTTGTACATACGTTTGTAGAACTCGAAACCTACGGTAGCCGACACATGGTGTCCGGAGAATGTGTTGTCATAACTTACGAGTGCCTGCCCCGTGATATCATTCGTTTTGGCGCGGGTGCGCTCCATCCATGTATCGGTCTTGTCATACGCCACTTGGTAGGTTTTGTTTACGGGGTCGTACGTGTATTCTTTCCATTCCTTTTCCAGATTGTTGATATCCTGCCCGTTGTAGTAATACGAGAACATCGCCCGTGCCGACAAGCCTTGCAGCGGCGTCTGCCAGTCCAGTGTGAAATTGGTCTGGAAAGATGTGTTGCGTTTGTGATACTCACCCGCATTGTCTATGGTGTACGAAGCAGGGTTGTGTGCACCGTCATAGCCGGCGATATAGTTGATATACTGATCGTTGTCATTGGCATACGGGCGATAGATAGGCAGCATTCCGATCACCGACATTTTGCGGGCAGCGTAGTCGTCGTTTCCGGGCAGACCGGGATTGATGGTATTGTCTATCTTACCGGAGATCCGGGTACCGAACTTGAGATGGTCGGTGATATTCACATCCACATTGGTCTGCAGGTTGGTGCGGTCAAAACTGTAATCCTTAAACACCGCCTCCTGTCCCACGTGGCTCAACGAGGCATAGTATGTCATCTTCTCCGTGCCGCCCGACAGGTTGGCGTTGGCGTAGTACTGCGGAGCGGCGGAACGCACATAGTTGTGGTACCAGTCGTAGCCGCGATAGTCCTCGCCAGTCTCGGGGTTGTAATAACCTGTCTTCCATTTCTCCAACTCGGCACGCGCCTGCTCCGTGGTAACAGCCAATGTACCGCTGTTCACATCGCGCATATAGTTGGCATACACCCAGTCATAAGCCGAGAGCAACTCCGGATATTCCGTCCATTGCTGCCAGCCCATATAGGCATTGAAGTTCACCTCCATCTTCTGGTTGACCTTGCCTTTCTTGGTGGTAACAAGTACGACACCGTTCGCCGCTTTCACACCATAGATAGCCGCAGCACCGTCTTTCAGCACCGAGATATTGTCTATATCGCTGATGTCAAGGTTGTTGAATGCGTCCTCGTCTTTTATCACGCCGTCAATGACATACAGCGGTGTACCCAGGTTACGTACTTGTATGCTGGCTGCAGCACCGGGCACACCACTGCTCTGGCGCGAGGTGATGCCGGCCATTTTGCCCACCAGCGCACCGGAAGTGGTGGTACTGGTGGAGCGGGCAATATCTTCGGCTTGCACCGTTGTTACCGCCGATGCTATACCGCCCTTGCGTTTCTGACCGTAGCCTACTACCACCACCTCGTCCAGCAGTTGGTTGTCTGCCGTCAACTGTACACGTGTCAACTCACGGCTGTCTGCCGGCAATTCGCGGGACTGATAGCCCACATACGAAAAATGCAACTTGGCTTTCTTGGTGTCGGTGGACTGGAGTTGCAGCACAAACGCACCGTCCAAGTCGGTAATCGTACCGTTGGACGTACCTTTCTCAACCACACTCACGCCTATCAGCGGTTCGCCCTCGCTGTCCACCACCGTACCGCGCACCTCTTGTGCCAGCACGGCAGCACACGACAGACACCACGCGAAAAGCAGTGCGGTTATCTTTTTCAGTTGTTTCATAGTATTAGTTTTGATTATTTGACAATCACACGTTGCGTACTTTCACCCCCGTCGTGGCGTATCACCATAGTGTAAACCCCGCTCGGAAAGCCCATCTTCACATCAGCGCAGCCTTCTTTATCACACCGGTAGGCTAACTCGCCTGCCATAGTGTATATACTCAGCGTATATGCCACATCGGGCATCTCTATATGCAGGCTGCTGCCCGAATCGATAGGATTGGGGTAAGCAACTTCCATATCGGTGCGCACATCTTCGTTGGCAAGTATCGTCTGCCCGTAATCCGACGACTGATAGAGCGAGTAGCGTGCCGCCATCTCCTGACGCTTCTCCCAACTCATTTTCTCCACCTCCTCCATATCGGGGGTGCCGAATGCGTCCTTGAAGCGGAACATCGGGTCGAGGTGTCCGGCATAGTTCCAGTTGAGTGTCGTAGCCACACCGCCTACACGGCGCGGTATCATCACTTGGAAGGCCTCCAACTGCAAGCCCTTCGGCTGCCCGGGATAGAGACTCTCGTCCCAGTTCATCGACTGTTTGCTGTTGTGCGCCGACATACGCGCTGCTTTCAGGTAATGCTCATTCCCGGTAAGCAGATACAGACGATAGTAGGCAAACGAGGTCCATGCAAAACCCAGGTCGGCAGCCGAGTGTCCTATGGCTATCAAATGCTGCCCCACGATACTGCGGTCGCGCGGGAAAATAGGATTGTCCTCGGTGCGGTCGTCTTCTACGGGTATCTCGTAACTATAGACCCATGTCTCCGTATAGGTTGCCGCCTGCTCCGCTGCGTCCAGCCATTTCTTGTCTCTGGTCAAATCGTACAGCGACAAAAAGCCCACCATCGCCATATAACCCGACTCGCTGTCTATCACCTGCGGATTATCCACCACGCAAGCGCAGTAGTGGTATTTCTTATGTACGAACAGATAGCAATAGTCGCCTGCTTTCAGTGCCGCCTCTTTGTATCGCTCGTCGCCCGTGGCGATATACAGTTCCACCAGGTAGCGTAGTGCCGAAGTGGTCGTCAGTCCGTTTGACAATTTCACAGGGTGCTGGTTGTTCTGTATCTTGTTGCGGTTCCAACTGAACGCCAGACTGCCGTTGTCGTTTTGCACACTGAGCAGCCAGTCCCCGAATTTCTTGCACGAAGCAATCCAGTTGTCGTGTTTCTCGCCGTTCTTTGTGCCGTAGCACCATGCGCTCAGCAACCCTTCCATACCGCCTGTCATAATACGCAAGATACTCTCATAGTTGCGCCAGCCGCCCTTGCCGCCGTTCCCGTTGGGGTCATACCACGTACTCGGCATTCCGATGGGCGACAGGCAGTCGTCCGCCCAGAAATCCAGCACCGCTTCCCCCTTGTGGCGCGTGTCGCTCTGCTTGTTCTCTATGCCGTAACGGTACAGATAATACCCTGAAGACACCTGCATACCCACAAAACCCATCTGATAATCAATACCTTTCGGCTTGAAATCGGTCAGGCTCACCTCAAACGGCCAACCCGGCTTGTCGTATGTACCGCCGTCTGCGCGGCTCGGCACATAGTAGGTCAGCAGGCTCTCTATAAGCCCTTGGTAACAAGCCTGCAAATCCACATTGTATATCTTCGGATTGTAGAGGTCAAACACCGTATTCCATGATTGCTTTGCCGCCTCGCCGTAAGTGTCGGTGTGAGATACGCTCACAAACACCGAATAACTGTGCTTTACACCCGTCTCCACAGGGTGAAAACGGTTACCCTTGCCCGACTTGGTCGATTTTGTAGTACCGGGGTAAAGCACCTCTTGGTACGTAACGCGGTTGGCGGTATCACGCCACAGACCGCAGGCGCCGAACTGATAACCGGCGTTGTAGGAATCACCGTTGGCATCCGCCACTACAGTACGGCACTCCGAATCCTGATGCGCCAATGTGATGGTTGTACCGGTTTGCTTGCTGCGCGACATCACAAACGGCAGCGGCGTACGGTCATCCCTGTACAGAAACCACGCATCACCGTCCTGCGGCAAGTATGTCGGCGTATTGCATACCGCATCGAAATAGCCCTTGTACAACACTCCCGGCACAAGATATTCGTTATTGGTAAACTTCGCATTGTCGGTAGTCTCTACACCGAAAGCCGAGAGAAAATAGTTGTCCCCACCTTTCTTGCTCACCACCTGTACATTGCGCCGGAGCGAAATCTGTCCCGCAGCGGGCGAAGTGTAGGTATCGGTTACGCGGAACTGAGAACCGCGCCCCGACCTCAGGTCTGCCACACACGTGAACGTTCCTTGGTTTTCGCTCACCGTGGAGTAATAACCCGCCACAGGCTTGCCTTGCACCTCCAGATAGGCGGGTTTGCCTGCCTCGATAAACGGCAGGTCGGTGCCGTTGTAGGTCAGGTTGGTTTGGTAGCCCTCAGCCACCTTGGTGAAAGTCAGTTCCACATCGCCCGCAGCCAGTGTCAGGTCAGCCGCCTGCATACCGACGGTAAGGAACAACGACAAAAGAACAGTGCAATATCTCATATCTCTTTTGTTTTACAATTCGTTTACAACACCCTTACTTCCGTATAGTAAGAGTAGGTGATTAGTAGGTGATTAGTAGGTGATTAGTAGGTGATTAGTAGGTGATTCTCGATAGAACAAGCCACCTGCCCCGATAGAAAAGACTCCCTACCCTCTCTCGGGAGAAGGCAGGGAGTATCCGTTTAGCGGACTACCGCTTTGGCATATTCGCCGTTCACATTCACAATATATACGCCCTGCGGAAGCGTAGTGGCAAAGGTCGCCTCATTGGTAGCAGCCGTCAGTACCTGCTCGCCCGTAAGCGAATATATGGCAATCCGGCTGTTGCCGCTCAGGCGGTTCAATGTCATCACGCCGTCCTCTACGCTCACAAAGAACGACGCGGTATGTGCGTTTCGGATTCCCATACCCACGCGGGAGAGTTGGATACCGCGTGTCAGAGGCCAACCGTTGCCTTTCTGCAGTTTGATCTTGTTCGGAAAGTCGGCATAGAGTTCTATACCTTCCACCTTGGTCTGGTCGAGTTCCACTTCTTCATCACTAATCCAAACGGTTACATCGCCAAACAACTCATCATTGACATATACATAGTTTTTCGAACCGGCAGTAGCCTCACCGTCAATCGCATCACAGCGGAAGAACCATGTCATATCATAGTAGCCGTCCTCGCTCACATAAATCGAGTCAAAGACAATCGAACTCGGGTCTGCCCAGTAGAAATCTATCCACTGACCGTCTGCCGTTATCTTCACTTTCCCGTCTTCCACATTCGTGTAGATATATGCGCCGTTGTCTTTCTCCCATGTGTTGGTCAGTTCCGTGCAGCGTGCATCGTACATATGAGTCAAATACCAGTCTTCGGATGTAGCCTGTTCCGCAGTCGGGCAATCGCCACCCGTACTGCCGTTGTTCCAATGAGCATAGAGCGTAAACGCTTCCTCTTCCCTGTCCCATGCCTTGAAACTCGAGCCGTCCATCGCATAGTACTGACTGCCACCCTCAATCTCGCTGAAATAGCCCTCGAAAACATATCCCTCGCGGGTCGGCACTGTAATCTTAGGCATAGCCTCACCCTGCGTAGCCACAACGCTCTCCGTGCCGCCCACGCCGCCTTGTTTGTCAAAAGTGATAGTGGTGGTAACCACTTTGGTTATCTTCTCCAACTGAATGCTGTAGAAACTAAGCCAACCGCCCTTACCCAGTTTTATGGTATTCATTCCCTCCTTCAAGGCTATTTTCATTCTTGCAGGGCTGGCACCTTCTTCTAAATTGGTTTTTGTGGTGTCCTCATTGACAATCAAATCAATGCCACCTTTACTCCTGTAATTGACTATCAACGTATAATCACCTGCCGCACTCATATTGATGCTGTCAAAGATAGCACGGCTCGTTCCCGACCAGTGGAAATCAGACCAGCCGTCATCTGTCAGTTTGATAAGCCCGTCGGCATTGGCTTTTACGTTCTCTTTGCTACCATCTTTGTTCTCAAAGACCGAGTCTTTCAACGCGGTACACTGGAAATAATAGGGATTGCTCAAATAGTAGTCCGCTGTTTGAGCAGTCGCAGCATCAGGGCATTCAACGGTTTGTGCGTTCATACCCATTCCACATAGCAGCAACGCTGCCGCAAAAGAAAAGAAGAAATTCTTTTTCATGGTAAATAGTAATTTGTAGTAGTTACGAGACTTTATCTGTTGTCTGCAAAGCCGCAGCCTCTATCAACGGCTTTGCGCTGCAAAATTATGCCTTATTTTGCAACCGCATAAACAGAATACAATCAAAGAAAACAAAAAATGTTGCATACACGCGTGTATGCAACATTTTTGTACAAAATTGATACTAACTTTCTATTCCGCTTTCTTGCGCCGGGGTGTCTGACCTGTCTTGGCGCGGTTGCCGTTTGGGTGCCACACCGAAATAGTCTTTGTAGCATTTGGAGAAATAGGACGAGGAGGTAAAACCTACCGAGTAGGCTATCTCTGACACCGAGAGATCGGTCTGGCACAGCATCTGTTTGGCTTTCTGCAGACGTATCTGCCGTATCAGATCCACGGGCGATACACCCAACTTGGCTTTTACCTTACGGAACAACTGCGCACGGCTCAACCCCAACTCACCGCTCAGCATCTCAATCGACAATTCGGGGTTGGACAGGTGCTTGTCGATAAACTCCTGCAGATTGTTGATAAATTTCTCGTCCTGCGTCTGTGTGGCTTTCACCTGGCACAACTCAGCCGAAATCTTGTCTAACTGCCGTTGCTGACGCTCCAGCACTATGGCATTCTGCGCCCGCTCCTGATGAATACGCAGACGATAGCGGCATAGGAATATCACTACCCCGGTCAGCAGCACAAGCAGCAGCAAACAGAAAATCAGTACCGCATTGGTGTTCTTGAGCGTATCCGCCTCACCCCACAGGTTGTCCATACGCAGTTGCAGCGTCTGAATAACCTTGCTCTCGTTGTTCAGTTCCTCCGACATACGCATCATCAGACGTTTGGAGGACTGATCAACCAGCACGGGCTGCAAAAACACATCCCGCACATAGGGTTTGCCGTGCAAGATGTCGCACGCCGTCTGCACCATCAGGTCGCCACGGCTCACATTGGTAATCGATGCCTCTATCTTGCCTTCCAGTATAGCCTCTACCCCACTCCCCTTGCCGCTCAGTGCGTCCACACCGAGGATATGGAAATCCTTATCGGGGAAACATACCTTGCCCGCCTCGTATGCACCAAACGCCATAATGTCGCTTTGCGCCACGATAATATCAATGTCAGGCAACACCTGCAACAACGAATCGGTCAGTCTGCGGGCTTTCTCGAAATCCCAATCGGCTTGTGCCACTGCGGCAATCTCAACCTCCCTATGCACTTCTATATACTCACGCAAACCGTTATACCGCTCATCTACTGCGGGTGTTCCCATCACACCCACCACCTCTATTGCCCGCAGCGGGTGTTGCTTGGTGCGCCCTGCACGTCCGGCGTACTCCACCAGATACTGCCCCATCATCAGTCCCGCTGCATGGTTGTCCGTACCTACATACGCCGTATATTGCTCCACCTGAGGGTTATGCGAGTTGATTACCACAGGCACACCCTTTTCGGCAGCATAATCCAGTGCACTGCGCACATACATAGGGTCGCCCGTACCTATGATGAGTATGTCTGCACCCTTGTCCACCAGTGTTTTTATCTGCTCACCCTGCAACGCATAGTCACCACAGGCATTGATTAGGCGCAGGCTCAACTCGGGGTGCAACACGGCTTCCTGCTCTATCTCGTCAATCATTTTGTTATGCCATACATCATCAAAATCGATGCTCACGCCCACAACAAACGTCTCGGCTTTATGCCTGTTGCGGCAGCCAAAGAACACGCCCGTACCCACCACTCCGACCAAGAGCAGCGCACCGTACAAGATATGCTTCCGTAGAGGATTAGTGTAAGATTGTCTCATAATCTTGCAACAAAATTAGTAGATTCATAGTATAAATTCAGCGCAAAGATACGCCTTTTCCTGCACACCGCCAAATAAAACTACCGTTTGGCATATACTTTTTAATTTCCGGTATCATCGTAAACTTCTGATAACAAACCATATAAAAAAAGCGGAAATACTTCTCTACAAAGATACTTCCGCCTCAGACCAATACCGAAATCAAAACCCGATTAATGCAATCTTCCCAACAACCAATACTATCAACTAACTAAATACGCAGCAAAAGTACAACTTATTTCCGACTTGGCTGGTGATTGTGCTATCAAAGTGCGCCAAAAATGTTGCAAAGCCAAGCAGATGCAACATTTTTGCACATTATTGAGACTACTATAGACAGACATATCCCCGACCGCCATACACAGATAGGGCAGCCGGGGATATGTCTGTAAACAGGTCTCGAACTTTTAGTCCTTGATAAGGTTGTGCCCGGTCATCTCAGCAGGTTGTTGCAAGCCGAGAATATGGCAGATAGAGGGAGCCACATCGGCGAGAATACCGTTCTCCACGTGAGCATTCACATGGTTGTTGCTTACATACACAAACGGCACGGGGTTGAGCGAGTGGGCAGTGTTGGGCGTACCATCAGCGTTAATCTCGTGGTCGCAGTTGCCATGGTCGGCAATGATGATAATCTCGTAGTCGTTCTTCAGCGCAGTGGTAACCACCTTGTCCATACAGGTATCAATAGTCTCAACGGCTTTCTGCACAGCCGCATAAACGCCCGTATGTCCTACCATATCGCCATTGGCAAAATTAAGGGTGATATAGTCATATTTCCGGGTATCAAGGGCATTGCAGAGGGCAGTGGTAACCTCGGGTGCCGACATCTCGGGTTTGAGGTCATAGGTAGCCACTTTCGGACTCGGGATAAGGATACGATCCTCGCCGGGGTACTCTGATTCACGACCACCGTTGAAGAAAAACGTTACATGGGCGAATTTCTCAGTCTCGGCAATACGCAGTTGCTTCATACCTGCTTTGGACACTATCTCACCCAGTGTATTGTGTACATCCTCCTTAGGGAAGAAAATATGCAATCCCTTGAACGCCGAATCGTAGGGAACCATACAGTAATAATTGAGGTTAGGAATGATATGCATACCATGCTCCGGCATATCCTGCTGGGTGAGAACGATAGTAATCTCTCTGGCACGGTCGTTGCGATAGTTGAAGAAAATCACTACATCGCCTTCCTCAATGGTTGCCAACGGTTTTCCGTTGCACACGTGTACGATAGGTTTGATAAACTCGTCCGTAACGCCCTCGTTATAGGACTCCTGTACGGCAGCGTGCATATCCTCGCTCTTGTGTCCGATACCGTTGACAAGGCAGTCGTATGCCACCTTGATACGCTCCCAGCGGTTGTCTCGGTCCATAGCATAGAAACGTCCTTGGATAGAAGCGATTTCGCCGCAGGTCTCTGCGAGGTGAGCCTGGAGTTGGTCGATGAAGCCGAGTCCCGACTTGGGGTCGGTGTCACGCCCGTCCATAAAGCAGTGTACAAACGTACGCCCGTCGAGCCCGTACTCTTTGGCAATCTTGGTGAGATAGAATAGGTGGTCAAACGAAGAGTGGACACCGCCCGTGGAGGTCAGTCCCATGATGTGCAGTTTCTTGCCGCTCTCTTTGGCGGTTTGGAAAGCATTGATTACTTCCGGGTTATGCATAATAGAACCGTCCTTGCAGGCACGATTGATTTTCACCAAGTCTTGATATACCACGCGTCCGGCACCTATATTCATATGTCCTACCTCGGAATTGCCCATCTGTCCGTCCGGCAGACCTACACTCTCGCCACTGGCTTGCAGTTGGCTGTGCGGATACTTTGCCAGCAGGGCATCCCAGTGGGGCGTAGGAGTGGAATAAATAACATCGGCTTTGGTGTGGTCTCCGATTCCCCAGCCGTCGAGAATCATCAGTAATGCTTTACTCATATTTGTATGTATTTAATGTATCTGTTTGTAAATTTCGGCAAAAGTACCGTTTTTTTGGCAATTATGCAAAAAGAAAATACATAATGCGCAACGTATAATGCATAATAAGGTGCGTCTATCCACCTGACATCCACCTGACATCCACCTGACTTTTTAATTATGAATGACGAATGGATAATTGGGAATTGCATATTTCTGGTTGTGTATTTTTCCTGCGGTTTCCCTGTTCTTACCATCAGGTTAGCCCGGGATTACATACAAAAATACAAAAAACGTGCCTTATTTTTGGCTATGTCAAATTTTTGTTGTATCTTTGCACCCGCTTTCGTGAGAAAGTGGTGATGGTGTACATATAGATTAGTTTCCGCTACGGCGGAGGGCGGGATAGCTCAGCTGGTTAGAGCGCATGATTCATAATCATGAGGTCCCCGGTTCAATCCCGGGTCCCGCTACACCAAAATGCCCGATACATTGTACCGGGCATTTTTTATGCATATTATTTGCGGTATTGCCGATTTTGCAGTATCTTTGCAATCGTATCTGACCTAATATATTTATTGTATGAAGAAAACCGGTTTATTCCTATTAAGTCTCTTGCCGCTTCTGCTCTTTGCCGAGACAATGCCGGCGGGCTACTACGACCGCATCGACGGTACACACGATGCCGAACTGAAAGCCACCCTCAAAACCATTATCCGCAAGCATACAGTCATTCCCTATGGTAGCGGAAAGGGACGTACATGGGAGGTGTTCTACTATGCCGACCGCGATGAGAACGGCTACTGCGAGGATATGTACTGCGATGATTGGAAGAAACTCAACAACCCTGGTGATAAAGCAAGCGGCTGCAACATAGAGCACTCGTTTGCCAAATCGTGGTGGGGCGGTGCAGAGAACGACGCCTTCAAAGACTGTTACCACCTCAATCCGTCCAACTCGCAAGCCAACTCCTCGCGCAGCAATTATCCGCTCGGCGTGCCTACCCAGAACATCAAGTCGGGTACCGGGTCGCTGCGGGTAGGAAAGATATACCACAACTCCCTGAAAACGGATTTCTGGGTGTTTGAACCCAAAGACGAGTACAAGGGCGACTTCGCCCGCGCCTATTTCTATATGGCTACATGCTACGGGCGCGACATCAACGGCAATCCGGATGCCGTATGCAGCAAACACAAAGGTTGGCGGTTGGACAACAAGGATGTAGGGTCGCGCTTTGCTATGCAGAACGACAACTACCTTGAGTTCCAACCATGGGAGGTAGAAGTACTTATCCAATGGCACCGCCAAGACCCCGTGAGCAAGAAAGAACTGAAGCGTATGGACGCAGTGAGCAACTTCCAGCACAACCGAAACCCATTTATCGAATATCCCTGCCTGGCAGAGTACATTTGGGGCAACCGCAAAGGGCAGAACGTGGTGCTCGCCGACCTGAAGAATACCTACGATGCCGATTATCTCGACCTGCCGGCAGACAAGAAATCGGGTTGTCCGTGCGAAACGGAAACCGGCATAGAGGCTGCGGAAGAACAGAGCGTTCCCGCCCGCAAAGTGCTGCGTAATGGTGTGATTATCACCGAGCGGGACGGTGTATTGTATAACCTGTTAGGCAATCGTTTATGAAAACATTAGTGCTTACCGGCGGCTCATCGGGTATCGGGCGGGCTACGTGCCTGCTCTTTGCCAAGCGCGGCTGGCAGGTGTTCGAACTGAGCCGCCACGGCCAGAGCGAACTGCATATTACCCATATATTCTGCGATGTATGCAGCGAAGAGAGTGTGCGCAACGCCATAGCACAGGTATTGGAGCAGACCGACCATATTGATGTACTGATTTCCAATGCAGGCTTCGGCATCTCGGGTGCGGTGGAGTTCACCGCTATGGCGGATGCCAGAAAGCAGTTCGATGTCAATTTCTTCGGGGCGGTATCGGTGGTGCAAGCCGTGCTGCCACAACTGCGCAAGCAACACGGCGGGCGGATCATCTTCACCAGCAGCGTGGCGGCTATACTCAGCATTCCCTACCAGAGTTTCTATTCCGCCGGTAAGGCGGCTATCAACGCCCTTGCACTGGCACTGCAGAACGAGGTGCGGGCATATGGTATCTCGGTGAGCGTCCTGATGCCGGGCGATGTGTCCACGGGTTTCACCGCCGCACGGGAGAAAAGCATCGCCGGCGAAACGGTCTATCCGCATATCCGCTCTGCCGTACAATCGATGGAGAAAGACGAGCGCACAGGCATGCCGCCCGAGGCGATGGCACGCGACTTCTACCGTATCGCCACTTGCTGCTCCCCCCGTCCGCAATACACCGGCGGGGCGTTGTATCGTTTCTTCTTTGTGCTTAACTGGCTGCTGCCCAAACGGCTGGTCAATTGGATAATCGGAAAAATGTATGCTTGACAACCGGCTTCATATACGTATCGTCTCCCCGTCGGGGGCGATAGAACCCACCTATATAGATAACGCGTGCGCACGCCTGCGCGAGTGGGGCTTTGCCGTATCGGAAGGACACTATGCCCGCAACAAAGCGGGACGCTTTGCCGGGACGGATGAGGAACGCCTCGCCGACCTCAACGAAGCAATGCAAGACCCGTCAGTGGATTGGGTTCTCTGTTCGCGCGGAGGCTACGGCTTGCAGCGTATCATCGACCGCATAGGCACAATGAACAAACCCGTTATCGGTTTCTCCGACATCACCTGCCTGCACGCTCTGGCGTTCCGGCAAGGTATGCCATCGCTCCACGCACCGATGTGCAAACATATTGCCATATGGAACGAAAACGCACCTTCTTTGCAACTGTTGCGCCGCACCTTGCAGCCCGCACAGGCGGGCGATGCTTTGGCATACACCATTCCCCCCCACCCGCTTAACCGTATAGGAAAAGTACATTCCACCCTTATCGGCGGCAACCTGAGCGTTCTCTACGGCTTGCAGGGTACGCCCTACGGACTGACCCATCTGCTTGTGGAGCAAAAAGAGAAAACCATGCTGTTCATCGAGGACATCGCCGAGAGGCATTATCACATCGACCGTATGATGAACAACCTGCGCCTGTCGGGCGTATTCGAGCGTATTGGCGGACTGGTAATCGGGCAATTCACCGACTGCGCCGACGACCCCACAATGGGCTGCTCCGTGATGCAGACCATCCGCGAAGCAGTGGAGAACTACAATTTTCCTATTCTGTTCGGCTTTCCCGCAGGTCATGGCGACTGCAACTATCCACTCTGGTTCGGCGGCAGATGTGTCCTCGATGTGCAGTCAGACGGTGCCCTCATAGCAACCGCTTTGCCGCAACAGAACGCATAGATCACAAAAAAGTTCGGCTTTTCGCCCCTAAAATTTGTACATATCAAAAAAAAGCCGTACCTTTGCAAACGATTTCCGAAATAGCCCTCGGGGCGAAAGGAAATATATGGCGCGGAGTAGAGCAGTGGTAGCTCGTCAGGCTCATAACCTGAAGGCCGATGGTTCGATCCCATCCTCCGCAACAAAATACTAATATAATGCATAATAATATTTTATTGTATTGCATATAGCCCACTGTGAAGCGGGCTATATGCTTTTCTATACTGTTCCTACTTTTGATTTGCACAAACCGATTTTTCTTTGTAATTTTGCACGCTCTCTCGAAAGAGACGGGATATAACATTTGTTGAAACAGAACAGTATATAACTATGGAGCATACAACATCTACCGGTGAGCAGGCACCGCGCAAACAAGCCGTGCGTGTTCAGACTTCTATTCTCAATCGTGCGGAGAAGAAAGCACTTGTCTGGCTGGCAAAACGTCAGCCATGTTGGGTAACGAGTGATATGCTGACCATTGTCGGTGTGATTGGCGCCGTCCTGACCGGTCTCGGCTTTGCACTTACTATGCTCAGTCCTGCCTATCTCTGGTTGGCATCTGCGGGTTTGGTTATCAATTGGTATGGCGACTCGCTGGATGGTACGCTTGCCCGTGTCCGCGATACGCAACGTCCGTTGTATGGCTACTACCTTGACCACAATACCGATATGCTTTGTCAGTTGGCGGTATTCTTCGGGGTGGGATTGTCCCCATGGATGCACTTGTCTGTGGCTATGCTGGTAATGGTGGCATACTTGATGCTGGAGGTGTATGTAGCGATTAACGCTCACTTGAAAAGCGAATTCAAACTGACCTATGCCAAGATGGGACCTACCGAACTGCGCCTTGCCATTATCCTGGTCAATGCCGTTATTTTCTTCTGCCCTGCGTTGCAGTCCATTGCTACTCCGCTGACGCTCTTTGGAAAAGAGATCGTTTTGTATGTGCTTGACTATGTGGGCATTGTGTTGTTCGTAGTGATGTTCTTGATGTATCTGGTCAGTTTTATCAAGGACGCCCGCTACTTTGCCAAGTTAGACCCGCTCAAGAAACACAACTAAACGGTTATGAGTGGCAAAGCAATCCTGCTCAACTATATTAAGTTTGCCGTATCCACATTATGTGGTACGACGGTGGACATGTTGTTGTTGTGGGTATGTTCGCACTACTTATTCACTGATTATTTCGGGCAGTACATCTTGTCGCCGTCTATTTCGTTTGAGGGGGCGGTGCTGACAAATTATGTGGTGGCGTGTCATTTCGTATGGCACAACCGTGTTTCGGGTGAGTCTCTGAAATATAAAGTCTTACGCTTCTTTGGATACAATGTATCCTGTCTGAGCGGCTTTGCCGTCAAAATGGGCTTCTTGTTGTTGTTGCAACGCCTGTTTGCGTGGGATGTATTGATATGCAATATCGTGGCATTGGTATTCTCCGGTTTATTTAACTTTGTTATTCAGGAATTTGTGGTGTTCCGCACCAAGACGCACCGTCCGTCCAAAAAGACGAAATGAGGATTTCCCGTTATATACTTGCGTGCCTCTTGTCGGTATGTTGTACAACGATATGGGCGGATGTCGTATCGGGGCGTGTATCCGACTCCGAGACGGGGGAGACATTACCTTTTGTGCAGATCTACTACGAGGGGACTACTACAGGTACTACGTCCGACTTGGATGGCAATTTCACTATAGAACTTTTACCGCAGTATAAGGCACTCACGTTCCAAATGATGGGCTATAAGTCCGTTTCTATCCCCACACGCAAGTTGAAAGAACAGATGGATGTAGTCTTGCACCCGGATGCCTACCTGCTGGAGGACGTGGTAGTCAAGCCCTCCAAAGAGAAACACAAATACCGCCGCAAAGAGAATCCCGCCGTGGAACTCATTCGCAAGGTAATTGCCCATAAGGACAGTGCCAACGTGCGCGGTGGGGAGCCGTATAAGGTGCAATCATACGAGAAACTCACCCTTGCGCTGGATAATTTCAATTTCGATTTCAACAAAAGCAAGTTTTGGAAGCAGTTCCTTTTTATGCAGAACTACATAGACACCTCTATGTTTGATTCTGTCCCCGTGCTGACGATTGATTTGCGCGAAGAGTTGTCCGACCTGTATAAGAAAGGAAAAGGCTCATCGCTAGGCAAGACCTATGTCAAGGCACAACGTGTACAGGGGTTGGAAGAAGTGATACGGATGGAGAGTCTGACTGCCGACTTGGAAACGATGTTCAAAGAGGTGGATATCTATCAGAATAACATCGCCGTTATGCAAAATCGCTTCGTCAGCCCGCTTTCTTCCTCGTTGGCGGTATCTTATTACCAATACTACATCCAGGATACGCTGATGATGGACGGAGTGGAGTGTATCGACTTGGCATTTGTTCCGGTGAATAGCGAGAGTTACAGTTTTACAGGACACCTCTATATAGTCAACGACAGTACATACAAGTTAAAGAGTTATACTATGGCGGTGCCGAAGCGTATCAACCTCAACTTTGTCAGCGATTTCTCTATCCATCAGTCTTACGCGCAACTGACGGATGGCACATGGATACCCGAGAAACAGGATTTGTTTGCCAAGTTTTACGTCCTTTCCAAGAAACGCCAACTCTATGCCCATCAGGCGCGTATTTATAACGATTATGTCATCGGGCAAGAGGCGGATAAGTCGATATTCGGCAGAATGTCGGGCAATGTAATGACCTCAGACAGTGTGCATAAATACAAGCGGGACGATTGGAAAGAAATGCGTCCCGAGCCACTGACCGCCAAAGAATCGGTGCTGGACAGTCTGGTAACGGAGTTACGCCACGTGCCGGTCTTTACCGGCTTGGTGCGCACGGTCGAGACCTGTTTTTCCGGATATATATCCACCACATCAGACCCCGCCCAAAGCAAGATTGACATAGGCCCCGTTTTCAACACCATCCATTACAACCCGCTGGAGGGGGTGAGATTGCGCGTCGGGTGCCTCTCCACGGCGAACCTCCACCCCCAATTTTTCTTTTATACGTATGCCGCTTTCGGGTGCAAAGATCTACGCCCCAAGTACAATGCCACGTTCATCTATTCTTTTAATAAAAAGAAATACCATCCCTATGAACCGATGCGTCATGCGTTGTATCTGTCGGGGCAGTATGATGTGGAGGTTCCCGGACAAATCTATACTATGCTCGACCGCGACCACCTTTTTATGTCCTCCTTCCTGATGCCCAATACCCCCTTACGGCAGTTCCAATATGTCCACACCGCCAAACTCCGCTACCAGAAAGAGTGGGCGAACAAATTCAGCATACAGGCGTGGGTGCAGTATCAGAACAACGAGGCGGCAGGGTCTTTGTCCTACCGGCGTATCACCGACATACAACCGGACGGCTCTTATACCGCCGTACCCGTGAAGACATTCAACGATTATCAGGTCGGAGTGGAGTTGCGCTATGCGCCGGGCGATTTCGCCAGTTGCAACCGTATAGGCAAAGAGGCATTCTTCAATATGGAGCGCGATGCGCCTGTTATTGCGTTGAACCACCAATTCGGCTACACAGACGACCGCTTTTTCTACAACTATACCGCCTTTACGGCAGAAAAACGCTTCTGGCTGTCCTCTTTCGGGCATATTGATCTGCGCTTGCAGGGTGGAATACAATGGAACAAAGTGCCTTTCACCAAGTTGTACGTGCCGAGTAGCAACCAGTCTTTTTTGCTGGCGCTCAACTCGTTCAACCTAATGCAACCGATGGAATTCCTGTTTGACAAGTATGTGTCATTATATGCCACCTACTACCTGAAAGGCTGGATACTCAACCGCATTCCCGGTATTAACCGCCTGCAACTTCGCGAAGTGATTTCGTTCAGCGGCATCTACGGCGGCGTGAGCAAACGCAATAATCCGCTGTTGCTCAGCGAGTATGCCGTACAGAATGCGGCAAGTACGGACATATCCGCCGAAACCTCCGCCCCCTCTTTCCCCGCCACCAAATACGAGAACCTCTATGTCTTTCCCGAGACAAGCCGCGTCCTGGGGAACTGGCCTTATATAGAGATGACGGTCGGGTTGGAAAACATTTTCAAACTCATTCGTATAGACTATGTGCGCCGTCTCACCTATACAGAGGGGCTGACCGGTTGGCAGAAGAATAGCATCCGCCTTACATTCCGCTTCACGTTATAGATTTGCGTGGATGATTTTTTTTTAGTAATTTTGCAGGCACTTTCCTAAAACAAACAAAACAAGACAGCAATGAATGTGATAAAAACTCCCATTGAAGGCTTGGTGGTAATTGAACCACAAGTATTCCGCGACGCACGCGGCTATTTTGTAGAGACCTACAACGAGCAACGCTACCGCGAAGCGGGGATTGATGCGGCGTTTGTGCAGGACAACCAGTCCTGTTCGTCATATGGTGTGGTGCGCGGTCTGCATTTCCAGCGCCCGCCATATACCCAAGCCAAACTGGTGAGTTGTACGGTGGGCAAAGTATTGGATGTGGCGGTCGACCTGCGCAAAGACAGCCCCACTTACGGGCAGTGGTACTCCGTGGAGTTGTCGGCGGACAACCACCGTCAGTTCTTCATTCCACGCGGGTTCGCACACGGCTTCTCCGTGCTGAGTGAGACGGCTGTTTTTACATATAAGTGCGACAATCTCTACCACCCCGAAGCCGACGGCGGGTTGCTGCTTTCCGACCCTGACCTGAATATCGACTGGCAAGTACCTGCAGAAGCACGCATCCTGAGCGACAAAGACAAGAAACACCCCCTGTTCAAGGACTTGGACAACCCCTTTTAATCAATACGTAATGCATAATGTGTAATTAAAAGCGGAGTATAGCAAAATTGAACATTTCTTGTATATAGAAAAGTAAGGTGTATATAAGGAGGATGCGCATAGGATAGAAAGACTTTTCCGCTCCGAAAAATAGAACATACCACACATATTAATTATTAATTAAAATGAATATCCTTATCACCGGTGCTAACGGTCAGTTGGGCAACGAGATGCGAAACCTCTCTGCGCAGCACCCCGATCACACATATTTCTTCACAGACGTAGCCGAGTTGGACATCACCAACCGCGAAACCGTACATACGTTTGTGCGGCAGAACGCTATTGACCTCATTGTGAACTGCGCCGCCTATACCAATGTGGACAAGGCGGAGGAGGACGAGCCGACGGCACGCCTCATCAATGCCGATGCGGTGGCAAACTTAGCAAGTGCCGATGCCAAAGTGATACACGTCAGTACCGACTACGTATTCTCCGGCGAGGGCTGGATACCCTGCCGTGAAGATGACCCCGTGGCACCGCGTACCGCCTACGGACGCACCAAATATGAGGGAGAGCAACAACTGCTGTCGCTCTGTCCCGAAGCAATCATCTTCCGTACCGCATGGCTCTATTCGCCATATGGCAACAATTTTGTCAAGACGATGATTCACCTCGGCTTGGAGCGTGAAGACTTAGGCGTAGTGTTCGACCAAGTGGGCACCCCCACCTGCGCTGCCGACCTCGCCGCCGCTATCTTTGCCGCTATCGAAGCACCCGAATGGCACGCCGGCATCTATCATTTCACCGACGAGGGCGTCTGCTCGTGGTTCGACTTTACGGTGCAGATACATCGTCTCTACAACCAACTGACCGACGGGCAGAAAATCGCCTGCCGTGTGCGCCCGATCCTGTCCTCGGAATACCAATACAAAACCCCACGCCCACACTATAGTGTGCTGGATAAGGCAAAAGTAAAACAAACCTTCGGCATTGAGATTCCCTATTGGACAGACTCGCTACGGGATTGTATCGCTAAACTGCTATAATAAGATGGCTGATTTCGATTTACGCATACCATTGGACTTTCTGTCCGAGTTGTCGCTGCACAACGACCGCGAGTGGTTCAATGCACATAAAGATTGGTACACCGAGAGTTACAACCAGTTTGTACGCTTTACGGAGGCATACCTCGCAGGACTAACCGAGATAGACCAAACTCTTGCGGGGCTGCAACCCAAAGATTGTATCTGGCGTATCTATCGCGATGTGCGTTTCTCGGCGGACAAACGCCCCTACAAAGAGTGGTTCGGCGTCTTCCCCGCTGCGCACGGAGGCAAGAAATCCATGCACGGCGGGTATTACGTGCATATCCAGCCCGGGCATTGTATGTTCGCTGCGGGGATATGGTGTCCGTCGCCCGAGTTGCTCAAGACCCTGCGCAAGGAGATAGAAGCCAACTACGACGAGATAGAGGATATTATGGCAGCACCGGAATACAAGCGGTATTTCACCGATTTTGATACCGATGATATGCTCAAGAAAGTACCGCAGGGCTTTGACCCCGCTTTTGTACATGCCGATTGGCTCAAACGCAAGTCATTTACTATCAGTACACCGCTCACTGATAAACAAGTTTGCGCCCACGGTTTTATAAACCACATATTGGACATCGCTTCTGCTGCCAAACCGCTCAACGACTTCCTCAACTACACCTTTGAGCAGTACGGCGAGTTCCCATCCCGCTGCAGCAGGTAAGGGATAATTGTGAATCAGGAATAAAGAATTGGAAATTACGAATGAGAATCGGATAACATCCCGATAATATATATATTAATTGTTAACTGAAAAACGGCCTTGTAGTTCAATGGATAGAATACGGGTTTCCTAAACCTTAGATCCGAGTTCGATTCTCGGCAGGGCTACTTTTTCACGACAATAGCATCGGTTCTTCCTTGGAACTGAATTGCGCCTTTTTTGCAGTACTTTTGCTATATTATTGTTGATTATTCCTTGTTTACTGAGATATGCTACAGATTTACAACACACTGAGTCGTCAGAAAGAGTATTTCCACCCGTTGCATGAAGGGCGTGTGGGAATGTATGTATGTGGTCCGACCGTTTACGGTGATGCCCATTTGGGGCATGCCCGCCCAGCAATCACGTTTGATTTGCTGTTCCGCTACCTTCAGTACCTCGGTTATAAAGTGCGTTATGTACGCAATATAACCGATGTGGGACACTTGGAACACGATGCGGACGAGGGCGAAGACAAAATAGCCAAGAAAGCCCGTTTGGAGCAACTGGAGCCGATGGAGGTGGCACAGTACTACACCAATCGATACCACCATGATATGGAATTGCTCAACGTCCTGCCGCCATCCATCGAACCACACGCAAGCGGGCATATCATTGAGCAGATAGCGTTCATACAGCGCATTCTCGACCACGGTTATGCGTATGTGGTCAACGGTAGCGTATATATGGATGTGGAAAAGTATGCGCAGGACTTTCCTTACGGAAAATTGTCGGGACGTAATCTGGAAGACATCAAGACCGAAACGCGCGAATTGGACGGACAGCAAGAGAAAAAGCACAGTTATGACTTTGCCCTTTGGAAAAAAGCCGCACCTGAGCATATTATGCATTGGCCGAGTCCATGGAGCGAAGGCTTCCCCGGTTGGCATATGGAGTGTTCCGCTATGGGGACGAAATACCTCGGGGAAGAGTTTGATATTCATGGCGGGGGAATGGACTTGATGTTCCCCCATCACGAAGCGGAGATTGCACAGTCATGCGCTGCCCTCGGACACGAGAGTGTACGCTATTGGATGCACAATAATATGATTACCATTGCAGGAAAGAAGATGGGGAAAAGTTACAATAATTTTATTACTCTTGAACAGTTTTTCCACGGAGACCACCCGTTGCTCACTCAGCCTTTCTCGCCGATGACAATCCGCTTCTTTATACTGATGGCGCATTATCGCTCTACAGTTGATTTCTCGAGCGAGGCATTGGAGGCCGCCGAGAAAGGCTTTGCCCGCCTGCAGGAGGCATATTCCCGTCTGATGAAATTGACACCCGCAGCGGAAAGCACGGTAGATACCGCCGGTTTGCGTGAGCGTTGTATGGAAGCGATGGACGATGATTTGAACTCGCCTGTCGTTATCTCGCACCTGTTCGATTCGGCACGCGCTATCAATACCGTCTATGACGGCAAAGGAACTATCAGTGCGGCAGACCTCGAAGAATTGCAAGGCGTATGGCATACGTTTGCAGTGAATATACTCGGTTTGCGTTTTGAGGACACTGGTACAGACTGCCGCACAATGACCGCTTATCATGGAGCGATAGATTTGTTGCTTGGCATCCGATTGGACGCTAAACGGCAGAAAGACTGGGCTACAAGTGACAAGATACGCAATTCGCTTACCAACCTTGGTTTTAACATCAAAGACACCAAAGACGGTTTTGAGTGGAGTCTGTAAACTATCCATTTATATAACTTCTCTTCGGTTCATTTCAAGACCGGTTCTCATTAATTTTTCCCATAAAAAGCAGTAAATATCTCCCGATTTATACGGAGTAAAAAGAAAAGAAGACTGTCTGACAAGTGCAGGCAGCCTTTTTTTCAATGTCGTTTTTTCGCAAAATTATATAGTATGGTCGGGGACACGGACGCCTCGTCCGCGGTCAAGTCGGCTGACTTGTTTGTTTTTTCGATGTTTCTTAAACTTATAGACACCCTCTTCCATATAACTTGTCAGACAGCCCCTCTTTGTTCTTTGTCCATTGTTCATTGTCCATTGTCCATTGTCCTATCCTTATGCTATCAGGTCTATGTGATTCG
>DGIN01000044.1 GCA_002387325.1 Bacteroidales bacterium UBA4621
CAGGAGGCGGCACGCCAACTGGTGGAGAAAGGCTACACGCTCTATGCCACCCCCGGCACCAAGCGTTTCTTCGACGAGATAGGCGTACCCGTTACGCTCGTCTATCACCCCCACGACAAGGATATGCACCCGCAGGCGCTCGACCTCATGCACGCCCACAAGATTGATATGGTTGTCTCTATCCCCAAGGACATCGTCTCCGACCCCTCGCAGGACAAGTCGTACCCCGTCCGTCGTGCCGCAGTCGATTTGAATATCCCCTTGCTCACCAACCCGCGTCTGGCTGCTGCGTTCATCAACGCTTTCTGCACCATTCGCCTCGACGACCTCGACATCCGCTCATGGGATGAATATAAATAAACAGACCCCCTCCAACTCCCCCTTCAAAGGGGGAGGGTTCAGATACTCTGAATCCCCCTCCTTTGAAGGAGGGGTTAGGGGAGGTCCTCTAAATAATTAAATAATGAACGCATTAACTCAAACCTCTTTCTCGTTTCTCGGTCAAACGGGAGTGTACCATGGTAAGGTACGCGATGTCTATTTCCTCGGTCAGAACCTGCTCTGTATGGTGGCAACCGACCGTATCTCGGCTTTCGATGTTATCCTGCCCGAGGGTATCCCCTACAAAGGGCAGATACTCAACCAGATTGCCGCCAAGTTCCTCCGCGACACGGCGGACATCGTGCCCAACTGGCTCCTCGCTACCCCCGACCCGATGGCGTCGGTCGGTCTCCGCTGCGAGGGCTATCCTGTCGAGATGATTGTCCGCGGCTACCTCTGCGGCAGCGCATGGCGTGCCTACAAGTCGGGTGTCCGCGAGATTTGCGGCGTCCGTCTGCCCGACGGTATGCGCGAGAACGAAGCCTTCCCCACGCCTATCATCACCCCCACCACCAAAGCCGAAATCGGCACCCACGACGAGGATATCTCGCGCGAGGAGATTATCGCCCGCGGACTGGTGCCTGCCGACGAGTACGCACAAATCGAACAGTACGCCCTGGCGCTCTTCCGCCGTGGTCAGGAGATTGCCGCCAAACACGGCTTGATTCTGGTTGATACCAAGTATGAGTTCGGTAAGTACAATGGCAAGATTCTGCTTATGGACGAGGTGCATACGCCCGACTCCAGCCGCTATTTCTATGCCGACGGCTACGAGGAGCGTTTTCGCAACGGCGAACCGCAACGCCAACTCTCCAAGGAGTTTGTCCGTGAATGGTTGATGTCCGAGGGCTTCCAAGGCAAAGAGGGACAGCAAGTCCCCGAGATGACCCCCGCCATCGTTGCCGGCATCACCGACCGTTATATCGAACTCTACGAGCACATCACCGGCGAGAAATTCGTCAAATCGGAGTCTCTTACTCCCGCCGCCCTCGCTGCCCGTATCGAGTTCAACGTCTCCGCATACCTCAAGACCATCTAAACAGCATTGAATACGTTTCAGAGGCTGCCTGACAAGTGTAGGCAGCCTCTTTTCAGTGTCGTTTTTCTGTAAAATTATATAGTATTGTCGGGGATGCGGATGTCCCGTCCGCGGTCAAGTCGGCAGACTTGTTTGTTTTTTCGATGTTTCTTAGGCTTATTAGACACCTGTCTGTCGAACAGACAGATTGAAATCTGCAGGGAATTTCTTGCGCATACGATAGCGGACGGTATAGACACTGGCGGGCGCAACCCTGAACAGTACAGCCACCTGCTCCACCGACAGCCCAGCTACAAAGCACATCAGGTAACGCTTGTCCATTGCAGTGAGACGTTGTGCCTGCTTATACACTTGCTCCAACCGCACCAAGTCCACTTGCTCTACCGCTTGCATTGCCTCTACCACAAAGGGCGTATCGGCAGGCAGTTGGCGAAACGTTGCAAGGAGGTCTTGCTGTATCAGCCGCAGGGGATCGGTGTCGGTGCGGGCAATCATATCGCTGAGCATACTGCGGATACTCTCCTGTTCCAATGCGGCTTGATAGAATTGGTCTTCGATATGGCGTTTGCGCAGCAACACAACCGCAAGAACCAATCCGCCCAATAGTATGACTAATACGCACACAACCAGAACCCACATGAAAGTGGCGTTTTTTGCCTTCAAACGCTCCATAGCCAATTGCTGTTTCTCCACCTCGTAACGGGTCTGGATTTCTTGCAGAACTGTGTTTTTCTCTATGTCGTAGCGCACTAAGTCATTCTCGTTGAGCAACTGCTGATAGTGCAGTGCCTTCTGCCAATGCCCCTGTTCCTCGTGAAGCATAGCCAGGAAACGGTATGCCTCTCCACGCTCGGTAATGATAGTGTTGGGCGAGTCTTTGGCTACGGAGTCAATCTTCACCAGCACCTGTTGCATCAACTGTTCCGCTTTGGCATAATCGTGCCGGTAGTAACAGAGCCACGCACGCATATCCATAATGCTGATGAGTGCCTCTTCGGTGTCCACCCAGTCGTCCTTCGGGTCTATGGTCTGTTCGGCTTTTGCTAAATAGAACTCAATGCTGTCCATAGGAGGCGGTACGCACAGGGCATCCAGCATATATGCCATATTGTAGTAGTTCCAAACGGGGTAAATCTGATATTGTTTTGGAGAGACTATCTGCTCCATGGCTTCTATCGCCATACGCCCGTAGGTGAGAGCTTCGGGAAGGCTGTCTTGCATGGCGTAGAGCGAGGCAATGGAATAATAGTTGTATCGCACAATCGGCGAATTGTGTTTCAGAAGCGAGTGGAGACCTTCCAATTGCTCCTGCACATTCTCATTGTCGCCTATATTGAGGTAATCGATAGACCGTTCGTACAGGCACATGGACGCCCAGTCCCATTCTTCCAAACGCATAAAGATAGTGTATGCCTCGATCTGCTCCTGCTGTGCCCGTTCCGAGTAACCTATTTTGAATGCGTTGTTTGCGCTGAACCGGAGCAGCATTGCCCGGTCATGATTGGCATTGGTGGCAAACTGCAACGCTTTGTGCAGCATACTGTCCCGCTCTGTGTTGCGCTCGGCATCATTGGCACGCATCGTGTAATAGTGCATACTGTCCTCCGTGTTGACAGACACCGACACGCTCCATGCGTCCAATGCTACGAGAAGACACAACCGGAGAATAAACAACCGGTTACATTTCATTGTATGGTATCCGTAGGAAGTTGCAGGGTATAAAGAATGGCTTCCGACTGACGGAGAGCATTGCGTTTCTTCTGTCCGGAGGCAAATATGAACGTTTCGGCGGTAATCACATTGCCGCGCACCCGGTCAAGACGGGTGAGACTTACATAGGGTCCGCCCATTGCCTCGCCGTTGCGTATCTTCCATAGTCCGCGTATCTCCGTGGCATAGAAACCGCCGTCTTTTTTCGGTTTTAATGGCGGAACATTGCGCATCTGCGGCGGGAATATCTTGTATTCCGTACCCATATACGATCCCTCGACCGATGCGCCAATCACACGCGACAGCACCTCGTCACGCATAGTGTTGAGGTATTCGATCGTAAATGTGTTGGGGGCGGTGTAGGGATATGCATATACCACCACATCGCGCCGCATCGGACCTTTGTTGTTGCAGCACCACACCAGCCGCACGCTGTCCGCGCATTGCGTACCAAGCACGGTATCCATAATGAGCCTGTAGTCTTCGGGAATCAGCATATCGCAGCCGAACTGCTGTTGCAGCACTTTGCGGGCATCGGCATTGGTGTTGGCTCGGTAGAAAGCAATCTGGCGTGCCAACTCCCGGCGCACAAACCAATCCCGAACCTCCTCTCCGTGTTGCAGCCAGTAGGTTACAAACTCCTCTTCCGAAGCCGCTTGGATACGATATACCGCCTGCGGGTGAGACCATACATCGGTGGAAACACGCACTTTCAGTTGGGTATATTTATCGGGATTGATATCTACAATCAGGATGTTGCGTGTGGGCTTGAGGTAGTCGTCAAATGCGGCGTTGGATACGTTGCTCAGCACAAAATACGGCTCCATCTGGGGCAGACAGGGCATATCCGCACCCAAAGTGGCACGCACTAAGTCGTAGGGGGTGGCAACGGGCTGCGTATATGCACTCCCCGTCGGGTGTTCGATGCCGCTTGCGGCAATCAACCGGAGCGACTTCTGAGACAGCGGCTGCTTCGGCGATACCACAAGGCACTCGTAGATGGTTCCCGTTGCACTCGTCAGCACACGATCGCTGCTGTGTTTTCCGCAACCGGTCAGCACCAGTAGCAGGAGGAAGATACCTGCCGGAACATATTGTTTCATACAATTCATAGTTTAGTTCATAGTTCGTGATTTCTTTATTGTCTCGTAAGCTTCGTTGATAGAGCGGAATTTCGCCGTGGCTTGCTGTCTCACCTCTTCGCCGGCATTCGCTACTTTGTCGGGGTGGTATTTCATAGCCATACGCCGATAGGCTTTTTTCACTTCTTCATCGCTTGCCGACGGTTCTATCTCGAGAGCGGTGTATGCCCAGTCGGGGTCTGCGTGCCGGTGGTAGAGTGCCCGCAGAGAGCGGTAATCGGCATCTTCAACACGCATATTGGCGGCTATGAGCGAAATCATAGCCTCTTCCGCTTCCGACACGGCATTGTCCGCTTGGGCAAGATCAAAGAGAATATGTACTATTTCAAGACGCGTCGAATAGTTGATATGCTGTGCTATCTGTTGCGATACCGCTATCGGGTCAATGTCTTTCTGCAGCAGTTCCCTCAGCAGGTGAAGCGCTTCTCTGGCACCCTCCTCACCGTAGTTCCGCAGCAGAAACGGCTTGATGTGGTTTACTTCCGATTTCATTATCCGCCCGTCGGCTTTTATCACGCACGCAAACAGCACCACCATCGATACGCGTATATCCCCCACCGAGGTGCGTTGGTTACTGCCGCCGCTGTTGTATTCGGGTTGCCCGCTGCCGCTCTCGCCGCTATCGGTAAGAATGTGTCCGCTCGAATCCAACAGCGACCCGACAAACACACCGATCAGCGCACCGATAGGACCGCCCAGCACAAATCCCAATCCGCCTAATATCCATTTGCCTGCTGACATATATTTTTGTCTTTCTTTTGCGATTGCAAAGTTACAATTAAATTTTTACATAACCAAATCCAAATGACGGAAACACGGTCTCTTTTTTCCGTGTTGTTTCGGTATGTGGGTAATTTGTTGTACTTTTGCACCCGATATGATACGTTTGAGAGATATTTCGACTGCGGATTCACAGTATGCATTCGTGGAAAGGCTGTGGCTGGATGCATTCCCCGAGGCGGAAAGGCGGGATATGGACGCACAGCGGGCAAATACGGATACTAATCCGCTATTCCACTGTCTGCTGGCAGAAACGGACAACGGGCAGCCTGTCGGTTTCCTTACTTGTTGGGACTTCGGAACGTTCTGCTACGGGGAACATTTCGCCACCGCCCCCGCTTTGCGAAACCACGGATACGGTGGGCGGATTATCCGTGCTGTATTGCAACGTGCTGCACGGCCGTTTGTTCTGGAAGTGGAAATGCCCGAAGACGAATTGAGCCGCCGCCGCGTGGGATTCTATGAGCGTAACGGTCTGACGCTCTGGCAGGAGATACCCTATCTGCAGCCCGCATACAGGGCTGCAGGCGAGTGTCTGCCCATGTACCTGATGGCAACGCACGACTTGCGGCCGCAAAAGGACGCTGCACACGTCATATCCACGATACATCGCTATGTGTATGGCTGTGTCCACTCATGGCAACAGCATTAAAACCGCATAAGACTTCAGAGCAAAAAATAATGCCTGCCAATATCTGTGCTGTCTTTTTTTCCAAAAAAAATATACACTTTATGCAGTATCAAAAGTGCATAAAGTGCATAAAA
>DGIN01000038.1 GCA_002387325.1 Bacteroidales bacterium UBA4621
ATGTGATTATCGGTCTTGTTCCACACTTTGATGTTAAATCTTTTGCAAAGATACAAACGATTATTTGAATGTACAATGTGATTAGGCGGTTTTTGCTTGTATTTCAGGCAGTTATGAATATACCTATTCCGCCGACCTGCTCAGTAGATAGACTAACTGTCTTACAATCACTATATTACAAAAACAAAAGACTGCCTAACCATACTTGTTAGACAGTCTCCTTTCTTATGAGCCATTGAGAAAATCTCTATGGTATTTTTTCCACTATATCTAAAGAGTATCAGTACTAATACTCATAATCTACGGCAGCACGGGCAGAGCGGCATTTGGCAATATAGCCTGCCACTTTGAGGTGTTCCGGGTGATTCTGGTAGGTATCAACATCCTCCCACGTGCGGAACTCGCAGATGAGGCAGATGTCATAGTCGGTTTTCTTGGCATTGGGGATATTGATACCCACTTCCTCGTTCACCAACACATCTACTTTGTCGCGCAACGACAATAAGCCGTCTTTGATGATTTGCGCATTCTCCTGTTTGGTATGTCCTTCAGCCTCATCCAAAAGGCGGAAGAAAACGATATGCTTTATCATTTTATTTGAACTAAGAATTATGAACAGAGAACTTGTTTGCTTTGACAATGAACATAGAACAAAGAATAAGAACTAATTGGTAAAGATATGAACCATACAAAACATTTTGGTTCTTTGTTCTTTGTCTATTGTTCATTGTCCAAAGAATTACCAGATGGAAACCCGTTTTTCGGGGGCTAAATAGAGCGGTGATTCCGGGGTTACGTTCCATGCTTCGTACCACGCAGCAATGTGCGGGAGTGCACCGTTGACACGCCAGCGACCGAGAGAGTGAGGGTCGGACTTGGTGCGGTTGAGAATTTCCTCCGGACGGATATTGCCAGCCCACACATTGGCATAAGCAAGGAAGAAACGTTGTTCCGGCGTAAAACCGTCGCGTGTTTGCAGACGCTCCGAAACGGGTTTGGACGCCTCATTCTCTTTGAAAGCCTGGAATGCCACTTGCAGACCGCCGTGGTCAGCGATGTTCTCACCCAGAGTAAACTCGCCGTTGGCGTGTACACCGGGGGCAACCTCTATATTACTGAAGAAGTCGGCCATCACTTTGGTGCGGGCGTCAAAACGGGCTTTGTCTTCTGCTGTCCACCAGTTGTTAAGATTGCCGTCTTTGTCGAACTGACAGCCTTGATCATCGAATCCGTGTGTCATCTCGTGTCCGATAACGACACCGATAGCACCGTAGTTGAACGCATCGTCAGCCGACATATCAAAGAAAGGATACTGCAGGATACCTGCGGGGAAGCAAATCTCGTTGCTGGACGGGTTGTAGTAGGCATTGACGGTTTGCGGAGTCATATACCATTTGGTCTTATCCACGGGTTTACCAAGATAACTGAGACTGTAGTTTTGCTCAAACTTCGCTGCACGCTGCAGATTCTCATAGTAAGAAAGCGACGGATCAATGTCAAGAGCAGTATAGTCACGCCACGTGTCGGGATAACCGATTTTGATAGTGAAAGCGTTGAGTTTCTCAATAGCCTTTGCCTTGGTCTCGTCCGACATCCACTCAAGATTCTCAATACGCTCGCCGAGGGCTTTCTGAAGATTCTTGACTAACGCCAGCATACGCTCTTTGTTCTCTTCGGGGAAATACTTTTTGACGTACATCTGTCCGACAGCCTCTCCGAGTGTGCCGTTGACAATACTTACAGAACGTTTCCATAGGGGACTTGGTTCTTCGCGCCCTGACAGTACTTTTCCGTAGAAATTGAAATTTTCTGCATAGATTTCGGAGGTCAGATAACTTGCGCAACCGTCAATAGCCTGCCATATAAAGAGCGTCTTAAGGTCTTCGAGCGATTCGTCTGCCAACATCTTGCCTGCCTCCTGTAAGTGGCGTACTTGTCCGATGCTGAGGCTGTCCGGAGCAATGTCCATAGCGGCAAAGTAGGTGTTCCAATCCACTTGCGGCACAAGGTGCTGCAAGTCGGCAACCGACATCTTGTTGTAGTTGGCTTGCGGGTCGCGGAGTTCTACATTGTTGAAAGCGGCACCGGCAAGACGGGTCTCTAAGCGTAGAACGGTTTCTGCTTTGGTAGCGGCATCGGCATAGCCGAACAATTCAAACATACGTGCCACGTGTTTACGGTATTCGTTACGAATACGGGTCGTAGCCTCATCGGTATCAAAGTAGTACTCTTTCTCGCCGAGGGCGAAACCGCCTTGACACTCATTGAGGATATTCATACTGGAGTTCATCGCATCGGCCTCCACATACATACCCCAGATACCGTATTCCATTGCCTTGCCGAGCAGTTCGCTCAATTGGCTGCGGTCGCTGATTGCTTCGATTTCATCGAGTGTTTTTTGAATCGGTTCGGTACCCTCTTGGTCGCGGCGGGTGGTATCCATAGCGAGGTTGTAGATGTCGCCGATTTTCTGCTCAATGGAACCATGCGTATGTTTCTTGGCGGCGATGTCTTGTATCAATCCGTTCACTTGTTCGAGGTTGTTGAGCGCAAGTTTGTCGAAACTGCCAAAGCGGCTGTACTCAGGCGTGAGCGGGTTGTTTTTCATCCAACCGCCACACGCAAAATCATAGAAATCGTTCTGAGCCACAACGGTGGTGTCGAGGTTCTCGGGATGGATTCCCGTAGTCTGTTGTTTGGTGCATGCTGTAGTCATAAGCGTGATTGCTGCAAGCGAAAAAACGAGTTTTTTCATACTTTTACTAACGTTATATTATTCAAATTTGCCCGCAAAAGTACTCATTTTCTTGCACGTATGCAAATTATTTCGTACCTTTGCGGCAATTTAACTCCGTATAGAGAGTTTTTAAGTGAACTACTAACAAACCAACAGATATGATTCTTGACAAATTGGAAAACGCTGACTGGTATTTTGACAGCGTGCCGGGCTTTGCCCGGTTTATGAAATTCTTTAATGAGAATGACCTTGAGGAGATGCCTGCCTGCAAAATACACTTGGACGGCAATGACTTGTATGTAAATATCCTCGATTTCAACGGTAAAAATGAGGAGGATTGCCGTATGGAAGCACATAAAGACTATATTGATATCCAGATACCGCTGACAGATGACGAAGTAATGGGCTGGAAGTCGCAAGTGGACTGCCAGGAGGTAACGCAAGAGTACGATGAGGGCAAAGATGTGGAGTTCTATGCTGATAAGGCCACGGCTCAGTTTGTAGTACCGGCAGGACATTTTGCGGTGTTCTTCCCCACAGATGCACACCAGCCTGGCATTGCACCGGGAAAACACTACCGGAAAGTGATTGTTAAAACCAAAGCAAACGTCTAATCCATACGGACCGCAGGCACATCGTGTGTCGCGGTCTGTTTGTCTTATCGAATATGAAAGAGACACTCAAATTAGTGCAATCCGACCCGTATCTGCAGCCCTACGAGGCGGCTATAGAGGGGCGGTACGAATACGCTGTCCGCAAAGAACAGCAACTTACAGACGGTAAACCGCTGTCGGACTGGGCGGACGGCTATCTGTATTTCGGTCTCCACCGCACGAAGAAAGGTTGGGTGCTGCGCGAATGGGCACCGAATGCCACTGCTATCTACATCAAGGGGGATATGAACGGATGGGAGAAATCGGAGAAATATCGCTTGCAGCCTGTCGGCAATGGCGTATGGGAGACCGAACTGCCTGCCAAAGCATTGAAACACGGACAACTGTACAAATTGTTAGTGGAGTGGTATGGCGGCTATGGCGAGCGTATTCCGAGTTATGCCACACGTGTGGTGCAAGATGAGGAGACCAAAATTTTCTCTGCACAAGTTTGGAATCCCGAACCGTACAAATGGCAACATCAGGGTAAGAGCAGGGAAACCACAGGGGGACTCTTTATCTACGAGTGCCATATCGGTATGTCGTCAGAGGAGGAGAAAGTGTCGTCTTACGAAGAATTCCGAGTAAAAGTGCTGCCGCGTATTGCCGAATTGGGCTACAACTGCCTCCAGATAATGGCTATACAGGAACATCCGTACTATGGCTCATTCGGATACCATGTAACCAATTTCTTTGCCGCTTCGAGCCGTTTCGGTACACCGGAAGAACTGAAAGCGCTTATAGATGACGCCCACGGGCGCGGAATGGCTGTGATAATGGATATAGTCCACTCGCACGCCGCAAAGAACGAGCAGGAAGGATTAGGCAATTTCGATGGTACGCCATATCAGTATTTCCATACAGGCGCACGCCGCGAACACCCCGCTTGGGACAGCCTTTGTTTCAATTACGAGAAACCCGAAGTACTGCATTTCCTACTTTCCAACTGCAAGTTCTGGCTTGAAGAGTATGATTTTGACGGATTCCGCTTCGACGGAGTAACCTCGATGATGTATCTCAGCCACGGTCTGGGTGAGGATTTCAACGGTTATGGCTGTTATTACAACGGCAACGAGGACGGTGATGCTATCTGCTACCTCACGTTGGCGAATAAACTGATTCACGAGGTGAAAAAACACGCCATCACTATCGCCGAAGATATGTCAGGTATGCCCGGTTTGGCACGACCGCAAAGCGAAGGCGGTATGGGCTTCGACTACCGTCTGGCGATGGGTATTCCCGATTTTTGGATTAAGTATATCAAGGAGGTGCGCGACGAGGACTGGAAAGCAGGGCATATCCTCTACGAGATGACCAACCGCCGCGACGATGAGCGCACTATCTCTTATGCCGAGAGCCACGACCAAGCCTTGGTGGGCGACAAGACCATCATCTTCCGTCTCGCCGATGCAGATATGTACTGGCATTTCGAACACGGACACTCCACCTATATGGTTGACAGGGCTATTGCGCTCCACAAAATGATTCGTCTCATCACCGCCTCGACCATCAACGGAGGTTATCTCAATTTTATGGGCAACGAGTTCGGACACCCCGAATGGATCGATTTCCCGCGTCAGGGCAACGGCTGGAGTTGCAAATATGCCCGCCGCCAATGGAGTCTCGTGGATAACCCGAATTTCTACTATGCCGACCTCAACCGTTTCGACGAGGCAATGGTACATCTCCTTCGAAAAAAACTACTGTTGCAAAAAGACGGGAACGGTACGCATCTGCCTTATATATATAAGTTGTGGGACAACGAGGGCGACCAAGTCGTGGCATTCCGACGCGATAACCTTGTCTTTGTTTTCAATTGGAACGGAGTAAAATCATTTTCTGATTATGGTTTCCTTGCACCCGAAGGAAAGTATAGGGTCGTTTTGGATACCGATGCCAAGCAGTTCGCCGGCTTCGGGCAGAATGATGACACCATAGAACATTTTACACAACACGACGAACTGTATGCCAAAGACGGAAAAGGATGGCTCAAACTCTATATACCCGCCCGCTCGGCAATGGTTCTTGAGAAAATCGACTGATTTATGAAAAAACTTCTTATCATCGCTGTGGCAGCCATAGCATTGGTTGCCTGCCATAAACCCACGCTCAAAGAGCAATACACCACGCTGACCCAAGAGACGGACGCTGCATTGGATACAATGACCGATATGACAGCATTCGAGGCTTTGTTGGATTCGTATATTGCGCAGGTGGTGGATATGTATCTTGACAATATGCAGGACGAGTACGCCGACTCCGTGCTGCTTGACATATATTATATGCTCGATATCAACCAAAAGAACAAGGTATTTGATGCTATGCCCAAGGAAAAATTAACCTCGGAAGGGATAAAAAAACTCTATGACAACTACCGCATCGAGCAAATCACCGCCGTTGGCAACCAATACACCGACATCGCGGCTTTGCAGGCTGACGGTACACCGCTGGCACTGAGCGAGTTAATCGGAAAAACGGAATATGTATTAGTGGATTTTTGGGCTTCGTGGTGCCGACCGTGTCGCAACCTGCTGCCGGTTTTGAAAGAAATTTACGAAGCGCAACCCGCAGGAAAATTGCAAATACTCGGTATCAGTTGCGACCGCGACTCTGCCGCTTGGCAACAAGCCGTAGCCGAAGAGAAACTGCCGTGGCTGCAGATTCGAGACCAACGCAAAGAACCATACAACCCGTGCGATGTCTATGGCATTATGGCTATTCCGTCCACGTTCCTGATGGATGCCAACGGCACTATCGTTGCCCGCAACCCGTCTGAGGAGCAGATAAAAGAAATTCTTGCAAAATAATTTCTCTAAACACTTTCAACTATCAACTAATAAACTTCTCTAAACTCTAATCTCTAAACTCTAATCTCTAAATATGCGTGTTATCATTCAACCCGATTATGAACTGCTCAGCCGATGGGCTGCCAACTATGTAGCCGCTCGTATCAACGCCTTTGCTCCAAAAGAAAGCACACCCTTTGTACTCGGCTTGCCGACAGGCTCATCCCCACTCGGTATGTACCGCCATCTGATTGAACTCAACCACGCGGGCAAAGTGTCGTTCCGCAACGTGGTAACTTTCAATATGGATGAATATGTCGGCTTGCCCGAAGACCACCCAGAGAGTTACCATAGTTTTATGTGGAACAATTTCTTCTCGCATATCGACATTCGCAAAGAGAATGTGAATATCCTCAACGGAAACGCTGCCGACTTGCAAGCCGAGTGTGCACGCTATGAGGCGAAAATAAAAAACTATGGTGGCATTCATCTCTTCCTCGGCGGTATCGGCCCCGACGGGCATATTGCGTTCAACGAACCGGGGTCATCACTCACCAGTCGCACACGCAAAAAAGAACTTACCACCGACACCATCATTGCCAATTCGCGCTTCTTCGGCAACGATGTCAACAAAGTGCCGAAGACCGCCCTTACCGTTGGGGTAGGCACCATAATGGATGCACAGGAAGTACTGATTATGGTCAACGGACACAACAAAGCCCGTGCCTTGCAACACGCTATTGAAGAGCCTATCTCCCATATGTGGACGGTCTCTGCCCTCCAAATGCACCGGCATGGTATCATCGTCTGCGACGAGGCTGCGTGCGATGAATTCAAAGTAAGCACCTTCCGCTATTTCCGAGACATCGAACGCAACAACCTCGACCCGGATGCCCTGCTGAAATAATCGTCCCCCGAAAAGTGTACGATTATTAAGATTTTTCTGTACATTCGGTACTATGCATTGTGTATTGAAAAGTAAGGTGGATGCTTATAGGATAGTTATAGGATAGTTATAGGATAGGCTGAGGATAAAAATGTACGATTATTAAGAATCCATGAGTTCTGTGTGCCGTGCATACAAACTCGTGGATTATCATTTCTACCGGACTTTCCTAATGATAAAAACCCGCATTTATAACAACAAAGAACAGATCTTTTGCGTATGGCGTCGCCAATGGGTGCGCCTCACACCCGAAGAATGGGTGCGGCAGCGTTTTCTCCACCTTTTGGTCGATAAATACGGCTACCCTATGTCGCTCATCGGGGTGGAAATCCCCATTTCGGTAGGAGATGCACAGAAACGATGTGATGCTGTAGTCTATACCCGCCAAATGCAGCCGTTGCTGCTGATAGAGTTTAAGTCGGAAACCGTACCAATCACACAGAAAGTTCTCGACCAGGCGGTTACATACAACCGCACACTCTCCGTGCCGTTCCTCATTCTCCACAACGGACCGCAAACCGTCTTGGCACGCATCAACCGACACGAGATACAATATGCCACCATTCTCCCCTCTTGGGAGCAACTAACAGAACAATAATCATTTATGGAAACAGTCATATCCTTGCAGGACCACCTCGATACGGCGGTTTTTTATGGCGTAAACAATCAAAACATACTCTGTATCAAAAACCAGCACCCCGATGTGCGCGTCGTGGCACGCGGCTACCAGGTGAAAGTGTCGGGTGCGGAAACCGCTATTGCCCGTTTTGAACACAGCCTGCGCCTGTGCGAGGATTTCTGTATCAAGAACAATACCCTCAACGAGGAACAGATACTTATGCTGCTGCATGGCGAGCAACCGCAGGAATACCTGCAAGACAACCTGATCTTGCACGGCGTGAACGGCAAATCAATCGTTGCCCGTAGCCGCAACCAGCAGATGCTCGTCGATGCTTACGAAGACAACGACCTGCTCTTCGCTATCGGTCCTGCCGGTAGCGGCAAAACCTACACGGCAATAGCCCTTGCCGTACGCGCACTCAAAAACAGGGAGGTGAAGAAAATCATTCTCTCGCGCCCCGCTGTTGAAGCAGGCGAGAAACTCGGATTCCTGCCGGGCGATATGAAAGACAAGATTGACCCCTATCTGCAACCGCTCTACGATGCCCTGCAGGATATGCTCCCGCCGACCAAATTGAATGAGTATATGGAGCGAGGGGTAATACAGATCGCACCGCTTGCTTTTATGCGCGGACGCACTTTGGCAGATGCCATCGTCATCTTGGACGAGGCGCAAAACACTACCACTGCCCAACTCAAGATGTTCCTCACGCGACTCGGTATCAATGGCAAGATGATTGTTACAGGCGACCTCACACAAATCGATTTACCCGCCAACCAGCGTTCCGGACTGCGGGATGCCATTGGACGGCTGCAAGATATTCAAGGTATTGCCATTGTCGAGTTCAATCAAAAAGACATTGTCCGCCACCCATTGGTCAAACACATTGTTTCTGCTTATGCCAAACACATAGACAATACCACACCCAATATATAGTCCATATCAATACCCACACCATGACATATAAACAACAACGCCTACATAACATATTCCCCCCCCCTATATATCGATTATAGTGCTAATTGCACATTTATACCTACTTTTTTGCTCTTTTATTTGCAGGTTTCAAAAAAAAGCAGTACTTTTGCACCCGCTCTTGGAAAAACGCCTGTTGGCGTAAAATAGCCGAATATCTGTAGATAAAAGGCAACGGGAGTTAAATGGTGGTCTTAGCTCAGTTGGCAGAGCATCGGATTGTGGTTCCGAGTGTCGTGGGTTCGAGCCCCACATTCCACCCAAAGGCTGAATATCAGCAAATTTTAAAAGAGATTGTCTGACAATAGGAGGCGGTCTCTTTTTTTATTTCCTCCGCATACCACATACCAATCAGCCACCCGCTCTTTCGTGGCGTATGGGTCATTTTGCAGGCTGGAAAAATGGTGGTATAAATTGCCCCTAAAAATCTCTCTGTTGGGGATTGCGTAGTATGCGGCTTGGGGAGCCGCGTAATAGTCTAAAAACACCATTCGTTGACGGTGAAAAAAGACCGGAAAATCACTTCAACCGCTGCAAGAAAAAGCCGCTTATAAATCGTTTCCTGTTCTGCTGAGACATTCCCGTGTGATTGTTCAACGACTTCTTCAAGTCGGTAAAAGTCCCCTCAATCTTGTTGTTCGTGTTGGGCATTCC
>DGIN01000046.1 GCA_002387325.1 Bacteroidales bacterium UBA4621
TACGACCACTACGGGCTGACCAAGGTGGCGGCAGAGTGGATCATCACCAACTCGCCCATCCGACGTTGGGTGAGCCTGCGCCAGTCGGGTATTCTCTACCCTGCTATCCTGAAGAACTACGACCCGATCATGTTCCACGTGCCTATCCGCGGTGTGCTGGAATGGGCGACCGTGGAGGACAGCGGACGGCTGCTGGAACGTGTGTGCCGCGAGGAAGTACCCGACGAGTTCTGGAACAACTACTACAATATCGGTTCGGGCAAAGAGTACCGCATCAACAACTACGAGTTCGAGCGTCTGCTGCTGGACGCCATCGGTTGTCCCCGCCCCGAGCAGATATTCGAGACCAAATGGTTCACTACCCGCAATTTCCACGGTATGTGGTACGCCGACGGCGACCGGCTGGAGAACTATCTGCATTTCCGTGCCAATGTCCCTGTGCGCGAGTATTTCCGCCAAATGGCACAAGCGGACAGCCTGCCCGGTGCTATCAAATTTGCGTCCAAGACCAAGATTGCCAAGTTGTTCCCGCACTGCGTAAAATTGGCAATGCGGGCGATGGCGAACTCCAAAGAGCACGGCACACAATGGTGGATACGCAATAACATTGAGCCGCGTATCCATGCCTACTACGGCAGTATGGAGGCTTATAAGGCGATACCCGACTGGAAGCACACCGACCTGAGCCACAACAGCGAAGAGGCTGTTACTCTCGACCACGGTTACGATGAGCAGAAACCGATGTCGCTGTTTACCATTGAGGATATGCAGAAGGCTGCCGCTTTCCGCGGGGGAAAGTGCCTGTCCACGGAGATGACGCAAGGCGACTGGGATACACCCTTGGAATGGCAGTGTGCCGAAGGGCACCGTTTCAGTGCCTCGCCGCGTGTGATACTATTAGGCGGACACTGGTGTCCCGAGTGCATGCCATGGCCGTATCGGGACGAACCCAATCCCCGTCCGTGGCACTGGGACAAAGTGGCAAAGCACAACCCGTTCTTCGCGCAGATATGGGCACCGCTGCACGACCCCACGGAGGACAACGTGTATGGTCCCGAAATCTTCGACGGGTGGGAGAAATAGATATACCATGCGTGGTATTTTAACAACAGGATATTTTTGGTCTGCCGCTTGACAAGCGGCAGGCGGAGACACATTATAAATAGGAACTTGCTTGTAGGAACGGGATTTTTTGCGTACCTTTGTAGGCTGAAAGAGATTAGAGATTTGCTATGTATTTTGACGAATTAGCGTTATCAGACGATGTATTAGACGCATTGTGGGACATGCACTTTGACACATGCACCCCCGTGCAGGAAAAGACCATACCCGTTATTCTGGAAGGGAAAGACGTTATCTCGTGCGCCCAGACGGGTACCGGCAAAACGGCGGCATACATACTGCCGCTGCTGACCAACCTTGCCTACGACGACCACGACCCCGACAAACTGAACGCCATCATTATGGCACCCACGCGCGAATTAGCGCAGCAGATTGACCAACAGATGGAGGGGTTCGGGTTCTACGTGCCGTTCTCGTCGGTGGCTATCTACGGGGGAAACGACGGCGGTGCATGGGGTACGCAGGTTACAGGGTTGCAGAAAGGCGCAGACATCGTCATCGCCACCCCGGGACGGCTGCTCAGCCAGATGAACATATACGACATCGACTTCTCGGGCGTGAAATACTTTATTCTCGACGAGGCGGACCGTATGCTTGACATGGGTTTCTATGACGACATCATGACCATCGTCAACCGCCTGCCCAAGGAGCGGCAGACCATCATGTTCTCCGCCACCATGCCCGACAAGATACGCCAGTTGGCACGCGCTATCATGCGCAACCCCGTGGAGGTGAAGATAGCCGTATCGCGCCCGCCCGAGACCATCCACCAGATGGCGGTGCAACTCTACGAGGCGCAGAAACCCGCCATGGTGAAGCACCTCCTGGAGGGCAGAGACCTCAAGAAGGTCATCCTCTTTGTCAGCAAGAAGCAGAAAGTGCGCGACCTCACCCGCGCCTTGCAGGCGAAACACATCGACGCCCGCGCCATGTATTCCGACCTTGAGCAAAAAGAGCGCGACGAGGTGATGCTCGATTTCCGCAACGGCAAAGTGGATGTATTGGTGGCTACCGACATCATCTCACGAGGGATAGATGTGGACGATATACCGTTGGTTATCAACTACGACGTGCCCCGCGACGCAGAGGACTATGTCCACCGTATCGGCCGTACCGCCCGCGCGGAGAACAAAGGCGAGGCGGTTACATTAGTAAGCCCCGAGGATGCCCACTATTTCCAAAAGATAGAGCGTTTCCTCAAGAAAGACATCGAGCGTCTGCCGTTGCCCGAAGCCTTGGGCGAAGCACCGAAAGAGGAGTTATACACCGCCCGTGCAGGTCGCAGTTCCGGCAGAGGCGGTGCCGGCAAAGGGGCTTACAGGAAGGGAAAGTCAGCAAAGAAACCGTTCCGCAAGCAGCGTCCGACCAAATGAACACCCCAGATAACGGGATTGGACACATCATCGGGAACGCTATTATTATGCTATTACTCAATGTCGTTGTGTGCGCAGCACACGATGACATTGTTTGTTTTCAGCTGTATTGTCAATCGAAAAAAACACTTTTCTTGTAGTTTTCGGAAAGTTTTTGCGTCTAATAGGCAGAATTGGCTGATTCAAAACAAATTCTTTGTATGCAAACTGACAGGTGGCAGACCACCGTCAACAACTAAACAAAACAAACAGATGGAACTGACAAAAGAACAACAATTTGCCCGGCTTGTCCGGCGGAACAAAAGCACGATATACAGTATCTGCTATATGTTCTCTTCGGACAAAGACGAGGTCGCCGACCTGTTTCAGGACATTCTGATCCGGCTATGGGAGGGCTACGACACCTTCCGCGGCGAGAGCAAGGAAGCCACGTGGATTTACCGTGTGAGTATGAACACCTGTATCTCTGCAGACCGCAAACGCAAGTCGCGCGGCGAGCGTGTACCGCTCAGTATGGACATAGACCTCTATACCGACCAAGACGCTGACGCGCAACAGGTGCAGGCTCTCTACAGCCGTATCCACCGGCTGGGACTGGTGGACAGAGCCATCGTGATGCTGTGGCTTGAAAACCTCAGTTACGAGGAGATCGGGCAGATAGTGGGCATCAGTGCCAAGAACGTGTCCGTCAAATTAGTGCGCATCAAAGAACAGTTGAAGAAAAGTTGAACCCGTTTAATCATTACAACAATGGACGAACTACAAGAAATGCAGGCTCAGATGGCTCTGCTCAAACAGAAAATAGACAATGAAGAGATAGTAAACGACCGTCTCCTCCGCGAGGTTACCCGCCA
>DGIN01000020.1:0-1588 GCA_002387325.1 Bacteroidales bacterium UBA4621
TCCTCTGTACTATTGAGGACTGCGTGTGTTTTGTACATAGTCTATTACTTTTCTATTTGCCTTTGCGGTTCTATCCCAGTCGTATTCAATATAATGCCGTGTGGTTACATCATTATCCACGTGTCCCAAGGATTTGCTAATTACGTATTCCTCCACTCCACATTTGCACGCCAATGTAGCCCAAGTGTGCCGTGCTATTGCCAATGTGATATGCGCACCACCTATCAACTCCGATAATGTTGTAAAACGATGTCGCAAGTTTTGTTGGAAAGTTTTGAATTGTCGAAACTCCTCTGCAAAATTAAACAAATACTTGTCTCCTTTGTACTTCTCTATAAGTGCTGCCAATTCGGGTTCGATATGTATATGTGTAGGTTTGGGTTCACGGTGTGCAATCTTGTTACGCACAAAGACAATTTCATTTTTTGCAGGCTTTGGGAGACTATATATATCCACGAGGTTCATTCCACACAGGTAAAACGAAATCATAAATATATCCCTGCTACGTTCTAATGCGGGTGTTAAGTTTTTCAAGTAGAGCAGTTTTTGCATATCTTCTCGTGATAGATATATTATCTCCGCCAATCCTTTGCGTTTGATGGAAAACATACGGAATGGGTAACTATCGAATTTGGCATACCCTATCTTCATTGCTTCATTATAGGTCGCACGGATATTACGCATTACTACCCCACGTGTGCTGATACCTTTTTTATGGGCAATCATCCAATTATCAAACTCCCGCAGAAACTTGTAATCAATATCTTCAAAGAATAGTTCCTGCCTTTTGTTTGTACTATGGCAGAAAGCCGAGAGTACAGATAAAGCATACTGATACATCTCCCGAGTTTTCTCTGCCGGGCGTGTTTCGCCAAACTCACTCATAAATTTGGTGAATGACAATATTTTTGATTGGGCTTTTTTCTTTCCGCAAACATATTCTTTTATCTCGGGTGCGGTCATATTTTCCAACAAACCATTTCTATTCAAATCAAAAATAGTTTCCTCAAACTTACGCACTATACCGGCGACCTGCTCTGTCTTTTCTTTCCAACGAACCGCTTTTGAGAGAATAGGACAATATAAGTCATTGGTAAAATACTTCGGCTCTACATACACCTTTGTGCCTATGTATGCCTGTGTGTTTCTATGCGCAATACGAATACGTATCTGCGCCATACCGTCTTTTACACTGCGGTCGTCTAACCGCAAAATCAATGTTGCCATAGTCGTCTTTTTTTGTTACGGATTTGTTAAGGATAAATGTTCCGAAATAGGGAAAATATAGGGTTTTTATAGGGTATTTTTGCTTTTAATAGGGGCAGTATAAACACAAAATGAGTAAGTTATATTTTACATAACTTACTCATTTTCAAACATTTACTTATTTGTCGGGATAGCGAGATTCGAACTCACGACCTCCTGCTCCCAAAGCAGGCATTCTAACCGGGCTGAACTATATCCCGAATGCTCTATATCTCAAAAGCGGGTACAAAGGTACTGCTTTTTTTTGAGATATGCAAACGGAAAGCAATTAACAATTAAAAATTAACAATTAACATGCCTTTCGGCACTTTCTATCCACCTT
>DGIN01000020.1:1679-6552 GCA_002387325.1 Bacteroidales bacterium UBA4621
ATCCACCCTGTATCACAACCTTCATCACTTCTCATCCACCCTGTATCACAATCTTCACCACTTCTCATCCACCTTATATCCACCTTACTTTTCAATTATGAATGATGAATGAAGAATTATGAATTATCAGACGGGAAACACCTCCTATCCTCAGGGTAAGAACAGGGAAAGAACAGGGAGATTATGAATGATGAATTAGGAATTAGTCGAGCATATCGCCGAAGTTGTTACTGAGTTGTACCATCCGGTCGTATTCCTCGGGCGAGAGGTCGTAGAAATAGAAGTTGCGCGGATCAACAGGTTTATCATGGTAACGCACCTCGTAATGGAGGTGCGGACCGGTAGATTTGCCGGTATTTCCCACAAGTGCGATGACATCACTGCGTTTTACTTTCTGCCCTTGGCGCACAAGCGATTTATACAAATGGGCATAGAGTGTAGTATATCCAAAACCGTGATTAACAATGACCGTGTTGCCATAGCCTTGTTTCCAGCCCACAAACTCCACTTTCCCGTTGCCTGTGGCATATACATCGGTGCCGACCGGGGCGGTAAAATCCATACCGGAATGGAAACGGCGCACATGATAGACGGGGTCGATACGCACGCCATAACCGGAAGCGACCCGTTTGAGGTTCTGATTGAGGACAGGCTGGATGGCGGGTATATTCTCCATACGCACCTCTTGTGTTTTTGCCAGTTCGAGCAGTTCGTCATAGGAGCGTGCCTGAGTATATATTGCGCGTTCCAACAGATTCACTTTTCTGGTCAAATCGCTTGCCAACTGCGAGTTGGTCATTCGTGCGATTGAGTCATAGTAGGCTATGCGATATGTAGCCCCAGTCCGCACATTGAGCGGGATTGGTTCCGCTCCGAAAAGGACGCGATAGAGGTTCTCATCACGCTGCTCAAGGTCTTGCAGCACGACCTGCATCTGATCCACCTGCTTGTTCAGCAGTTCCACCTGCGCTTCGAGGTTTTTGTTTTTCTGACTAAGTTGCGCCTCGCGCGGGGAGGGAAAGAAATAGAAATAGACCAGGAAAAAGACAATGCCCAAGCAGATACCTCCAATCAGGTACCAGCCTGAACGACGGAGCCAATAGACCAACCCATGCTCAATGCGTTCCAGAGCAAGGGTTTCAGGGTTTATGTGATACTTTTTTTTCATTTTTCCACCAGAAGAAGTATTGGTTTTGTTGCTTTTTCTCTTGTTCTGTGCGTGCCACATAGACAGGTTTCATCGTATAGGGATTAAGCCCCGTATAGAACATTGTGGTCGAGAGGGTCATCGGCGTTGGGGTAAAGTCCTGCACCTGCTCGGGGTGGTAATGCATCCGTTTAGTCCACTCGGCGAGGTCTGCCATATCGCGGTTGGTGCAACCGGGATGTGAAGAGATAAAATAAGGGATAAGTTGCTGCCGCAGTCCGGCCTGTTTGTTGATACGGAGAAAGAAATCGCGGAATTGCAGGAAATGTTCCCATGCGGGTTTGCGCATCAGGCGCAGCACGTTTGGCGAGGTATGTTCGGGTGCCACCTTGAGCCTCCCACTCACGTGGCGTGTAATGAGTTGTTGCCCGTACTCTTCCGACATCAGGTCGTAGCGCACTCCGGAGCCGACAAAAGCATGGCGGATATAGGGCAGTTTGTCCACTGTGCGGTATATATCCAGCAATGGGCGGAAATCCTGATTGAGGTTCTTGCAGATTTGCGGTTGCAGGCAACTCGGGCGGGCGCATTTCTCACACAAAGAGCGGTCTTTGCCGTGCATTCCGTACATATTCGCCGAGGGACCGCCGAGGTCGCTCAGCACACCTTTCCAGTCGGGCAGCGTCTGCAGATGCTCTATCTGCCGCAGGATGGATGCTTTGGAACGGGAAGTGATTTGCTTGCCCTGGTGGGCAGAGATGGTGCAGAACGAACAACCGCCGAAGCAACCGCGGTGCATACATACCGAGAAACGAATCATCTCGTAGGCGGGTATATGCTTGTCCTTGTATTTCGGGTGCGGGAGATATTGGAAAGGCAGGTCGTACACCTTATCTATGTCCCCAGTGGTCATCGGTTCGTAGGACGGATTGACCACCACGAAGCGTTTGCCTACGGGTTGCACAAGGGTTTGCTGGTGTATCTTGTTGCTCTCAGTTTCAATAAGGCGGAAATTTTCCGCATGACAACGTTTGTCTTTCACTGCCTCTTCGTGGCTGTGCAAGAGAATGGTATGTTCATCCATAGCAGGTTGCCGGTCAGCGATGTATGCAGTCTGCGGAATGTCGTACCGGATACCACGGCGGGCGATGTCGAGTATCGCCTGCTCGCCCATACCATAGATGAGCAGGTCGGCTTGCGAGTCCACCAGAACAGATGGCATCAGACGATCCGCCCAATAGTCGTAGTGGGTCAGGCGGCGCATAGAAGCCTCAATACCGCCAATCACGACAGGCACATCGGGGAAATGCTGCTTGAGTATCTTGCCATAGGTGATTGTGCAGTAGTCGGGTCGCATACCCGCCTTGCCATCGGGGGTGTAGGCATCATCGGAGCGGCGGCGACGGGCTGCGGTATAATGGTTGACCATCGAATCCATAGACCCCGCCGTAATGCCGAAGAACAGCCTCGGTCGTCCGAGTTTGGTAAAATCACGGTGGTCTCCGCGCCAGTCAGGCTGCGGCACGAGTGCCACCCGATAGCCCGCCGCTTCGAGTACACGCCCTATCACAGCGGCACCAAACTGCGGGTGGTCGATATATGCATCGCCACTGAACAGAATAACATCCACTTCGTCCCAACCTCGCAGTTCCAACTCTTTGCGGGTGGTGGGCAGGTATTTTTTCAGGTCGTATAGCATCAATCTATCTGCAAATCGAGGGCGGTTTTCAGAGAGCCGAGCGCGGGATTTTCCTCTAACATCACCTTGTATTTCTCCTCATCGGTGAATGCCATTTGCGTGCGGGTGTATTGCGCAAGTGTCAGTTCGAGTTCTATGGAGTCGTTTTGAAGTTTATCATGCAACAAACGGTATATGGCAGGCAGGTTCTGTTTCAGTTCGTCCAGTTGCCACGGATTAGGCATTTCCACCCGAATGGGCATAGTGCCTTTGTAGGCAGGTCGATAGTCTGTGATCAGGCTCTGCAGACGCGGTTCCTCTGCGAAATGAGTCCCCAGACCAATCCACGCGTCATTGAATTGGTCAGCCGTAAAAGGGTTGGTACGGTTGGTTTGATGGGCAGGTTGTGCCTGTTGTTGCGGTGTTGCCTGCTGGCTGCCCGTTGTATTGCCAGCCACAGGCACTTGCGGGATAGTGGGTATCTGCGGGACATTAGGCATAGAGGGCATCTGCGGAGCGGCTTTAGGTGAAGGCTTCGGTGCCTGTTGCGGGGTATGGGCGGGAGCAGGAGCGTTTTTGGGTGCCTGCGTCTGCTGCGCTGCGGGGCGAGCCGCCTGCGGTTGCTGTTGTACGGGTTGCTGTTGTACGGGTTGCTGTTGTACGGGTTGTGGTTGTGGGGCAGCCGCTACAGGTGCTGCCAGTTTCACCAATGCCAGTTCCGTTGTCAGACGCTTGTTGCGTGCTGTGCGGTAGTTGATGTCGCACGTGTTGATGATTTCCAAAGCATGGAAAATCCACTGCGGGCTGCATTGCTGCGCCTGTTGCGCATAGTGCCGGCGGATAGCGTCCGAAGTCTCAAGTAGTTGCACCGTCTGCGGGTCTTTCGCGACGAGCACATCACGCAGGTGTTGCGCAAGCCCCGTAATGAAATTGCCCGCATCGAAGCCTTTTTGCAGCACTTCGTTGAGCAGCAGCAATGAGCCGCTCACATCGTTGCGCAAAGCGCAGTCCGTCAAGCGGAAATAGTACTCGGTATCGAGTACGTTCAGCACCTCGATGGTGCGTTCGTATGTAATTTCCTTTCCGCAGAACGACACCAACTGGTCGAAGATACTCAGCGCATCGCGCATACCGCCATCGGCTTTCTGTGCCACGACGTTGAGAGCCTCTTCGCTCACGGTGATGCCCTCTTTGGCAGCCACATTCTGCAGGTGCGCCACCGTGTCGGCTATCGTGATACGCGAGAAATCATAGACCTGACAGCGGCTCAAGATGGTGGGCAACACCTTGTGTTTCTCGGTGGTCGCCAAGATAAAAATGGCATACGATGGCGGTTCCTCCAATGTCTTGAGCAAGGCATTGAATGCGCCCGCCGAGAGCATATGCACTTCGTCGATGATATAGACCGAATACTTGCCGATTTGGGGGGGGATACGCACCTCATTGATCAGTGCACGGATGTCCTCCACCGAGTTGTTGCTCGCAGCATCCAACTCGTGGATATTAAACGACCGCTGCTCGTTGAACGCACGGCACGACTCGCACTCGTTGCAAGCGTCGTACTCGGCGGTCGGGTGGAGGCAGTTGATGGTCTTGGCAAAGATACGCGCACAAGTGGTCTTACCCACGCCGCGCGGTCCGCAGAACAGATACGCATGCGCCAGATGGTTCTGGCGGATAGCGTTTTGCAGGGTGGCTGTCAGGGCTTTCTGCCCCACGACGGTCTCAAAGGTCATCGGGCGGTACTTACGCGCTGAAACAATATAATTCTCCATAGAATGTAAATTAGCGCACAAAGTTACGAAAAAAAAAGCAGACACACAAACGGAAAGCGGTTGTGTGTCCGAAGCATAGCCGACATCGGGCTTTTTTGATAATATAGTTTACCTATCACAACCGGCATGGAATAATAATGCATATATGCATATTTTTTTGCATAAACCGTATAAAAAGATGCATAAACAAGCGGTTTATCGTATCGGAAAAGGCCTATTCTTTCTACGTCTTTTCTACGTCTTTTCTACGTCCTTTCTACGTCCTTTCTACGT
>DGIN01000103.1:0-13741 GCA_002387325.1 Bacteroidales bacterium UBA4621
ATTTTTAACGAACTATTGATATAAAATAGCCATTAAAATTCTCCGTTCATTATCGCATAACCAAGCGTTAATTGTGCTTGTCTCCAAATATAGCCAAAAATTATTCAAAAATGCTCTTCTTTTTCTCCATTCATAACCGTTATTTGCCATTAAAAGCATTATTCGGTCAGGTTTTTGCTTAATTTTCCCTATTATTCAAAGTGCATGACGCGGGCGGGTGAGATACGTGTTACGATAGCGGAGGGGGCAAGCATAATGAGCAGCGAGACGGCGATAGTACCGACATTGAGCAGCAGCCACCACCCCCACGGGAAGGCGATTGGCACATAATTGACATAATAGGTGGTGGATTCGAGAGGAAGCAGGTGGGTGAAATACTGAATAGCACACAATCCCAAACCGAGTATATTGCCCCACAAAACACCCTTGCCAATGAGCATCGCCGCCTCGGCAATGAATATAGAGCGTACAAAACGGTTGTTGGCACCGAGTGCTTTGAGGACGCCGATGAGTTGAATACTATCAAGGATAAGAATTATCAGTCCGGAAATGATATTAAAGCCCGACACGCAGAGCATCAGGACAATAATCACCACGACATTCATATCCAAGAGGTCGAGCCACGAAAAGACCTGCGGGTTGAGTTGCCGGAGGGTCTGGACGTAGTAGAGATTATAGCCTTTGTCGTCCACATGGTTGACCGTGGCGAAATAGACATTGTCCGCCACCTCGTCCAAATGGCGGATATTATCCACCAATATTTCCACCCCCGAAACCTCGTTTTCCGTCCATCTGTTGAGCCGGCGGACGACATCGAGATGACCAAGAACAAAGAGTTGGTCGAAGTCGCCGAAGCCCGTTTCATAGATACCGGAGATATGGAGTTTGCGTACACGGACGGATTCGTCCACGAAATAACTGAGCAGGTCATCACCGACATGGAGCGATAGTTGGCGGGCTTGTAACCCGGAAATAATCACCTCGTTGGGTTGCGTAGGGAGCGCACCATCGCTGAGGTTGGCAGCGAAATAATCCCAGTAATCAGTACCTTTGAAGACAATTCCCGCAAACGCATCGTTGGTTTTGACGATACCCGGTTTTGAAGCAAAGGTATGGACGGATTTCACGTGCGGGAAAGCCCTCAAAGCGGTAAGCATAGAGTCGCTGATCGAAACGGGCTGCATCTCGTAGGTATTGTTGTTATCGAAGTTAACAATCTGAATATGCGAGCCGAAGCCCGCCACCTTGTCGGTGATAGTCTGCTTAAAACCTACCACGACACAGATAGTAATAATCATCACCATCACGCTGATGATTATGCCCATCAATGCCACACGCACGGCAGGACGTGAAGAATCCACGCCGCTTTCTCTGTTGTTATTCTGAGAAAAATAAAGGCGTTTGGCTATCCATATTTCGGTTTTTAGTGGCATAGTTTTTGCTATGTAAAGTGCGGTATGAAACGACTATTTATTTATACATTATTGATACTGATTACGCTGTACGCTATGGCGCAGTCGTCCGAAGCGGAACAGCCACAGCGCAAGCCCGAGGAGGTTGCCAAGAAGCAGACCGAGATGCTTGTGCGCGAACTGAGCATTTGCGACAGCGCAAAGATAGAGACGCTCTACCGGCTTCATCTCAAATATGCGCGTATGCGTCAGGAGAGCAATACACGTACTGAGGACTTGAGCCGTTTGCAGCAGTTGTACGCTGAACTGGAACAGATACTGAGCAAGGAGCAGTACGAGCGGTTTATGAGCCACCAGTTGCAGGGTCCCCGCCGCCCGCAGACGCCTCTGGGACGGATGCCGAAGATGAGTACCTGCTCGATACCCACCCGACAGCCCATTGCAGAAGAGCGTACGCGAACAAGGCAGTAAGCGTTCCGACCAGCAGTCCGCCGAGTATGTCCAACGGGTAATGCACCCCGAGATACATACGACTATAACAGTTAAGAGCCACCCAAAGCATCAATCCGCAGGTGGCTGTTTTGTTTTTATAAAGCAATGAAAAAAGAAGGGCACACGCCATGGTGTTGGCTGCATGGCTACTGACAAAACCATATATTCCACCCGTGTAGCCACGTACGATATGCAACATTCCCGCAAGAGCGGGGTCGTGGGTAGGGCGTGGACGGCATACGGCGTGTTTGATAATGCCCGAGGAAATATAGTCCGCCCCACCTACCGCAAGGGCGAAAGCGATGATAATCAATGCACAATGGGCGATGCACAATGCACAATTGCTTTTGCCTGCTCTATATGGTTTTATGCCATAACGCCAAATGATAAGTCCGAGAAGCAAAGCATACAAAGGGAGCCACGTGGTACTCTTGGAGATATACCACATCAAGGTGTCCGCCCACGGGGCGTGGCAACCGTTGATGGCTACGAGCCATTGTGCGTCCAATGTAATTAACTGCTCCATTCTTATTCGTTCAACAAAACAGCGGTGTGGCAAGCGACCACACCGGCGGTCTCCGTGCGGAGACGGGAGTTACCAAGACTGACGGGACGGAAGCCCTGAGCGAGAGCGGTTTGTACCTCCTGCACGGAGAAGTCTCCCTCAGGACCTATCAGCACCAGCACGTCATGCCCGCGAACAACAAGGTCTTTGAGGAACCGTTTGTCTTCTTTGTAGCAATGGGCTATAAACTTGTCGGTTTCAGAGTACCTGTTGTGCGCATACTCCCGCATAAACGCTGCGTAATCAGTCAGCGGGTGCAACACAGGCAGATAGGGTGTAAGCGATTGTTTAGCCGCCGAAAGAATAATCTTTTCCAGACGATCAGTGCGCAGGGTCTTGCGCTCGGAGAAACGGCAAAGGAGGGGTGTTATCTCATCGATACCTATCTCGGTACATTTCTCCACCATCCATTCGAGCCGCTCCACGTTCTTTGTCGGTGCGATGGCGATATGTAGGTGGAAGGGGTGCGATTTCTGTTGCTGTTCCTGACTGATAATCTCAAACCCGCAATGCTTGGGATGCGGGTTGGTGATACGTGCGGTATAGGTAGTACCACGCCCATCGGTAAGCAGAATGGTGTCGCCACGATCGTAGCGCAGGACACGCACGCAATGCCCCGACTCCTCCTCGGAGAGGCAATGCGATGTGGCTATATCGGGAGTATAGAAGAGATACATCAAGCAATTTGTAAATTTGTAAATGTGTAAATGTATAAATTACAAACAGGATGCTACAACTCGGTTTCTTTCAAGCGCTCGGCGTTTTCGGCCACTTGGAGGGCGTCGATAACACCTTGGATATCGCCGTCCATAAAGGCTTGGAGGTTATAGACCGTGTAGCCGATGCGGTGGTCTGTGATACGTCCTTGCGGGTAGTTGTATGTGCGTATTTTGGCAGAGCGGTCGCCCGTGGAGACCATAGTCTTGCGGCGGGCTGCAATGTCGTCGATGTATTTCTGGTGTTCCTTGTCGTAGATTTGCGTGCGGAGACGTGCGAGTGCGCGTTCCTTGTTCTTGGGCTGGTCGCGGGTCTCGGTACACTCGATGAGTATTTCCTGCACCTCGCCGGTATTGGGGTTTTTCCAGTTGTAGCGCAAACGCACCCCCGACTCGACCTTGTTCACATTCTGCCCGCCGGCACCTCCCGAGCGGAAGGTTTCCCATTTGATTTCACCCTCGTTGATATGCACCTCGAATTCATCCGCTTCGGGGAGGACAGCCACCGTAGCGGCGGAGGTATGGACACGTCCCTGTGTCTCAGTGGCAGGCACACGCTGCACGCGATGTACCCCGCTCTCATACTTGAGCGTGCCATAGACATTCTGCCCCGTAACGTTGAAGATAATCTCTTTGTAGCCGCCGACTGCGCCCTCGGAGAAAGAAGAGACGGTATATTTGAAGCCGTGTAGTTCGAAATACTTGGTGTACATACGGAATAGGTCGCCCGCAAAGAGGGCAGCCTCATCTCCGCCCGTGCCCCCACGTATCTCCATCACGACGTTCTTGCCGTCCTCGGGGTCTTGGGGGAGAAGCATCAGTTTGACCTCCTCTTCGAGGGCGGGTATCTGCGGTTCGAGGGTATCTATCTCGGCACGCGCCATCTCTTTGAGTTCCGGGTCAGATTCGTTGAAAAAGAGTTGCTTTGCCTCGTTGAGGTCGGCAACGGCTTTCTTGTATTTCTCTGCAGAAGTGAGGACACGTTCCAAGTCGTGGTATTCCCTGTTGAGACGTACATAACGTGCCTGATCGGCAATGACTGCAGGGTCTGTAATGAGCAGGCTTACTTCGTGGAATTTCGCCTCCAATCCCTCTATTTTGTTCAAGATATCCATTATCTACGGCGCATTTGCTGTACTTTGCGCATCATTTTGTTAGTCTGGTCGAACTGTTTGAGGAAACGGTTGACCTCCACGATGGTTGTGCCTGAGCCTTTGGCGATACGCTCTTTGCGTGAGCCGTTGAGGAGGGCGGGGTTTGAGCGTTCTGCGGGTGTCATAGACGAGATGATTGCCTCGATGGGCTTAAAAGCATCGTCGGAGACCTCTACGCCTTTGAGTGCCTTGTCCATACCGGGAATCATCCCCATCAGGTCTTTCATCGAGCCCATTTTCTTTATCTGGTTGAGTTGGGCAAGGAAATCATTGAAATCAAACCGGTTCTGGGCGATACGTTTGCTGATACGGCGTGCTTCCTCCTCGTTGTACTGTTCCTGGGCACGTTCCACGAGGCTGACCACATCACCCATACCGAGTATACGGTCCGCCATACGTGCGGGGTGGAACACATCGAGTGCGTCCATTTTCTCGCCCGTACCGATAAATTTGATTGGTTTGTTGACCACCGAGCGGATAGAGAGGGCAGCACCACCGCGGGCGTCGCCGTCGAGTTTGGTCAGCACAACGCCGTCGAAATCAATGCGGTCGTTGAACGTTTTGGCGGTATTGACAGCATCCTGCCCCGTCATTGCATCGACCACAAAGAGCGTTTCGGAGGGCTGTACAGCCTGTTTTATAGCCGCTATCTCCTGCATCATCTGCTCATCGACAGCGAGACGACCGGCGGTATCGACAATGACTACATCGTAGCCGTACTTGCGTGCCTCAGCAATGGCGTTCTGCGCTTTGCGGACGGGGTTGGTCTCCGTTTCCTCGGTATAGACCTTGGCATTGATTTGCTCACCGAGGACGCGCAACTGCTCGATAGCGGCAGGCCGATAGACATCGCACGCCGCCAACATTACCCTTTTGCCTTTCTTGGTTTGGAGATAGTTCGCCAATTTTGCAGCGAAAGTGGTTTTACCCGAACCTTGGAGCCCCGACATCAGGATGACAGCGGGTGTCCCTTTGAGGTTGATGTCGGCGGCTTCGCCACCCATCAACGCAGCCAGTTCGTCATGGGTAATCTTGACCATCAATTGCCCCGGACGGACGGCAGTGATAACGTTCTGTCCGAGTGCTTTTTCCTTGACTTGGTCGGTAAAGTGTTTCGCCGTCTTGTAGTTGACATCGGCTTCGAGCAGTGCTTTGCGGATGTCCTTGACGGTTTCTGCGATATTGATTTCGGTAATACGTCCTTCTCCCTTCAATATTTTGAAGGAACGCTCCAATCGTTCACTAAGATTATCAAACATATTGCAATAGTTACATTTAAGGGCGCAAAGTTACAAAAAAAAACGCAGATATGCAATTAACAATTAACAATTAACAATTAATATGCAGGGATGGTCTGTAGTTTTCGTTTTTGCAGTTTTCGTTTTCGGGTGCAAAGGTACGGTATATTCGGTGCAACCCGGTTGCAAGTCATACAAAAAACATTCTTCCCTACTCTATTTTTCCGCTTTTCTTGCACAGGCGGTCAAAAAGCAGTATCTTTGCAACCAAATACAGAAATGAACCGCTACACTTTTGCCCACATAATGCGCCGCCTGCTCCACATCCATTATGATGTACACTTATCGGGTATGGAACATATGCTTGACGGTCGGGTACACCTTGTTCTTCCCAATCACACCGCCTATATAGATCCTATTCTTCTGTTTGCGGAATGCGGTGATTTGCCGCTATGCCCGATGTCTGACGAGCGATTTTTCCGCAATCCGCTTTTCCGGCATATTCTGGCGATGGCAGACGCAGTACCTGTACCGGACTTGGAAAAGACGCCCCACCGTGCGGAGGGAGTTGCTATTGCAAGCGGACTGAGCCGTGTGGCTATTGACTCTCTGGCAGCAGGCAAGGAGATGGTGTTTTATCCTTCTGGGCATGTAAAGACAGTGGACAGCGAGGTTATCGGCAACCGGCGTATGGCGTACGAAGTGTGCAGGGAATTGCCTGCGGGCGTGGAAGTGATAATGGTACGTATGCGCGGCTTGGAACAGAGCCTCTGGAGCAAACTGCATCCCAAACGCTTCTGCTTCCGCCGCAATGTGTACATTCATTTCGAGCCAATGACGGCAATGCTCTGCGAATGGGCTTCCACCCTATCCCGCCGAGAATTTAACAAGCGATTAGAAGACTGGTACAATCAACCGATGTAAACAATGGCAAAACGAGTACTGATGGCGATGTCCGGCGGAATAGACTCTACCGTTTCGGCAATGCTTCTCTTGGAGCAGGGGTATGAATTGGTGGGAGTTACCTACCGCACCTTTGACTCGATTAAAGAGTCGTGCCTTGTACGCGAAAAAGGGTGCTGCTCCGTGGAAAGTATAATGGAGGCAAAACATAATGCACAAGCATTGGGGTTCGAACATCATATTCTGGATTTCCGCGAGACATTCAAACAGCACGTCATCCGCAATTTTATAGACGAATACACACACGGACGCACCCCTAATCCGTGTGTATTGTGCAACTCGCATATCAAATGGGGGGAACTGGTGAAAGCCGCTGATGAATACGGGTGCGACCTGATTGCAACGGGGCATTATGCACGTATTGCAGAGCATCATGGACATTGGTATCTGCGTAATGCCGTTGATACCAAGAAAGATCAGACCTATTTTCTTTGGATGCTTACTGAGGACAACCTGCGCCGCACAATCTTTCCGTTAGGCAACCTCACCAAAGCAGAAGTACGGCAGATTGCTTTTGACCACGGTTTCGAGAAACTGAGCCAAAAAGCCGAGAGCCAGGAGATCTGCTTTGTGCCTGACAACGACTATCGGACATTCCTTGCAGAACAAGGTGTTCACATAGAGCGCGGCAAATACCTGTCTGCCGAAGGCAAGGTTGTCGGGGAGCATGAAGGTTTTTTCAACTACACTATAGGGCAACGCAAAGGACTCGGTATTGCACTCGGCATCCCGCAGTTTGTAACGAAAATCAATGCCGCGACCAACGAAGTTACTCTCGGCACACACGATGACCTCTACTCTACGCACGTGGAAGCCATTGACGCACGTATCCGGGATATTGATTGGTTGCGTGAATCGCCTGATGTACAGGCGCGTATCCGCTACAAATCGCCTGCCGTACCAGCTCGTTTGGCAATGGGAGAAAACGGGCATATTGCGTTGGATTTCGAGCAACCCGTCTGGGGAGTTACTCCCGGACAATCACTGGTTGTTTACAAAGACGGTCTCGTTGTGGGCGGAGGGATTATCAATGTGTAATGTGCAATTGATTTGTAAGCAAATCCCCACACATAATAAAAAGCGAAACAGTCCGCACCTGGCAGACAGTCTCGCTTCTGTGTTTCCGTGATGAGACTTCAATCAAACAAAGTTCGCTCTTTTATATGGCATTTACGGCAACAAAAGCCGATGCACCTTAGATTATTGTAAGTCTTTCTGTTTACGAAGGTGGTTGGGAGTCATACCTGTATGTTTCTTTACATATTGACAGAAGAAACTGCTATTGGGGAAACCGAGTTGGAAAGCCACCTCTTTGATACTTTCACCAGAGCGGACAAGACGCTGCTTGATGTCGTTCAGTGTAACCTCTGCAATCCATTCCGATGCCGATTTACCGCTACGCACCTTGCATATCTCCGACAGGTATTTCGGAGTGATGTTCATCTGCTCGGCATACCATTGCACTTCTCTTTGCTTCGGATTGTTCTGCAGGAGTTCCAGAAAACGGCGGAATGTATAGTCGCTTTGGGTTATCGCTCTGCCATTCTCATCTTCGCTGACCGGCTCCAAAATAGTGTCCAAATAGTTGAACATCTCCAATACCAGCGCACGTACCGTATTATGCATAATGTTCACACGGTACATTGATTGTATGGGATCGGACAAATAGAGTTCCATCAAATGATAATACGTATCAAGCAACTCTACGTGTATCGGTTCCAAATGGACAACAGGACACATTTTCAAAAAACGTTGCTTCTCCCACCAGCGCGGTTCAATACGGAAATTGTCAAACAAAATCTGCTGGAACAGATCTGCTTTGATACGCAAAAGCGTAAACTTGAAATCGTACGAAACGGAAAATTCTCCTATGTACGTATTCGGCAAAACTACGAACAAATGCTGTGGTAAAACAGTTATTTTCTTTCCATTGCAAACAACATCCATACTTCCTGCCCGGCAATACATCAAAGACATACTGTCCCCCAACTGATAATGTGCGCGTTTGGGCAGGTTTTCGATTGAATTTGTCAAAAATACATCTTTTGCTTCAAGTGTCATAACTAACGATAGGTATATAAAATGTTTTTATTTTCTGCAAAGGTACAAATTTTATTTGATATTACCTATTTTTTCTGCATAAAAAATGATATTATGCATATTATTTTGCAAATAAGATTATTATATTAGAAAAACAGACAATTGCCAAGATGTGTTTTGGCAAACATTTTGTAGAGACTATCTGTGCATTTAGGAACGCTATTTGTTGCTAATTAAACAAGCGAATATAATACTTCTAAGATATATGAAAAAGAAAATGTTTTATCTTGCTGCACTTTGCCTTGTGATGGCATCGTGTGCCGACACTGCTGATGTGCGTGATGCGAAGGGTGGTTACCGTTTCAAAACAACAGGCAAAGTAACGCTGCAAATGCCGGATGAAAATAACCCGAAAGCCACTGTCTCGCAAATTGTCAATCTGGCAAACGAGACCGGTTCATTTGAATTGGTAAGCCTGAAAGACAATGACAAAGTTCTTCTCACTTTCGACCAACTCAATGGCAATGTATATCATACCAAAGGTACATTATCGGGCGATGAACTGAATTTCGATCAATTCACCCGTACTTTGGATTTGTCTATCACCACGGATTATGCAGACACACTCCATATCCCGTATTTAGACATTTTAGGGCAAAGTAAGTTCCGCGATTCGATTATCACTTACACAAAAACCAGAACGGAGATGTTCGATATTACCGTATCCGGCTATGCCAAAACGTATGAGAACAACATCATCTTTTCGCTCAATTATAAGGGGCAGTCGCAGGAAAACAAACAACGCACTATTGAGGGTACCGATATTCAGATGCTTTGCAAGAAAAATTAGACTTTCCACTATCTTTCATAGAAAAGAAGTCGGAATAGCATAACTTATATTATGAAACGAACTATTATATATATAGGTCTGTTGCTTGCCGCACTGCCCGCCAGGGCGCAGATGCTGACGCTTGACGACTGCCGTGGGTATGCGCTCAAAGCCGCTTCTACCCAAGCAGGCGACGAGTTGCGCCAAGCCGCAGACTATAACCGCCAAGCCGCCCTTGCTGCAATGTTCCCGAAGATTACCGCCAATGCGGCATATACGTGGAACTCGCAGCACGCTGTCCTGCTGCCTAACCAAATGGATTTCTCATTCGGTACGGCTACAATAGGCAAAGACGGTTCGGCATCGTTCCAATGGAGCGAAGGCTCGGCGATGAATCAGTTGGCGAAGCAAGCACAGCAGATACCCGAAGTGGGCAAACAGGTGCTGGCTTTCCAAAACGAGTCAGGACAGATGTTGGCTGACGCTTATCAACAACTCTATCAGGCACTCGACCTTGATATGGCGCACCTGTTCGTCGGACAAGTAGGCATCACGCAACCCATCTACGTAGGCGGACGCCTGCGCGAATTGTACCGCATTGCCAAAGCCACCGAAGAGACCGTAAACATTGAGGCGGACAGCAAGCGGGACGACATCATTGTTTCTGTGGACGAAGCGTATTGGCGTGTCATCTCTGTGAAAAAGAAACTCGAACTTGCCACCAAATACTACAATCTTCTTCTCACTCTCGAAGACAATGTAACCACTTTGGTTGAAGAGGGAATGGCAACCCAATCCGATTTGCTGAAAGTAAAACAGAAACGCGGTGAAGCGGAACTGAAGAAACTGCAAGCCGAAAACGGATTGGTACTCAGCAAGATGGCACTCTGCCAACTATGCGGTTTGCCGCTCAATCAGGACATCACATTAGATGAGTCGCACATAGGCGAAGTTGTTTTGCACGACACTATATCCGATTATTCTTCCATTGTTGACTCGCGTTCCGAAATCAAACTACTGGAACAGGCACAGAAAATCGCTGAGTCGAATGCCAAGATAATGGCTGCAGGTTTGCAACCGAACATTGTGGCCTCTGCCAACTATATCTATACCAATCCGAATGCTGAAAATGGCTTCAGCAACGATTGGAAAGGACATGGATTTTTCTCTGCAGGTGTGGTAGTGAATATACCCATTGCACACGCCGATGATATTCTTCGTCTCAAAGCAGCCAAACACCAGGCACGTGCCGTTGCCCTCAAAAAAGAAGATGCCCGTGAAATGCTTGAACTGCAAATCACACAAGCCAACCAAAAAGTGATGGAGGCTAACCAGAAAGTGATGATGACCGAACTCGGCGTAAAAAATGCCGAGGAGGTACTTCGCTACGCCGACGAGTCGTTCAAAGCAGGTATGGCTACGGCTACTGACCTGATGCAGGCGCAGACCGCATGGCTTTCTGCCTCAAGTGACAAGATTGACGCCGATGTGGAAGCACAAGTCTGCGAGACCTATTTCAAAAAATATACCTCAACATTAAGATACTAGAACAACTGGAATATCTATAATAACTGGAAAAAATCAAACAACAATGAGAAAAGAGAAAAAAGGCAGTCTGCTGTTGGGCTTGGCAGCGATGTTGATAGTGGTGGTTATTGTTGCCCTTGTAGGCGTGTTTGCCTTGCAACCCGAAGAGATACTCATCACCGGTGAAGCGGAGGCTACCGAATACCGTGTGTCCGGTAAAGTGCCGGGACGCATTGAGATGTACCTCGCCGAAGAAGGCGACCATGTGAAGAAAGGTGATACTCTCGTGGTCATCAACTCGCCAGAAGTAGAGGCTAAGATGGCACAGGCAGTGGCTGCCCGTGCTGCCGCAGAGGCTATCAACGAGAAAGCGCAGAACGGCGCACAGCGCGAACAGATAATGGGTGCCTACGAACTTTGGCAAAAAGCCAAAGCTGGTGAAGAAATCTATCGCAAGAGTTATGAACGTGTGAAACGCTTGTACGAGAAAGGGGTAGTCTCCGAGCAGAAACATGATGAGGTAGAGGCACAATACAAAGCCGCTGTTGCTACCGTCAAAGCCGCTAAGAGCCAATATGATATGGCGACTGCAGGGGCACGTTCCGAGGACAAAGCCGCTGCTGCCGCACAGGTAGCACGTGTAGATGGAATTATTCAGGAAGTAGAGGCTGCACGGGCAGAGCGTTACCTCACTTCGCCTATCGACGGCGAGGTGTCGGAGCGTTTCCCGAAGACCGGTGAATTAGTCGGACAAGGCAGCCCCGTGATGGCAATTGTTGACCTGAATGATATGTGGTTTACGTTTGCCGTGCGCGAAGATATGCTACGCGGTATAACGCCCGGCACACACTTGCAAGTGCGTATTCCCGCCCTCGGCGATGACCTGCACGAAGTAGCGGTAACATACGTCAAAGCAATGGGGACATACGCCACTTGGCGCAGTACGCAAGCCAACGGACAGTATGATGTCCGTACATTTGATGTCAAAGCAAAACCGCTCACCGCAATTCCGAATCTCCGTCCTGGTATGACCGCTATCGTGGTCAAGTAACCTCCATGTGGTTTCCCTGATGTTATCCTGTCCTTGTTGCTTACCGGAGTAGGTGATTAGTAGGTGATTAGTGGGTGATTAGTAGGTGATTCCTATAAGGATTACTGAATATCTCCTGTATGTTAATTGTTAATTCTTAATCCATAATTGAATCAGCGTGAGAACGTTTTTCTCATCAATATGGCGTGTGATGAAGCGCGAACTGAGTCGGATGTTCGTGCGTCCGCTTTACATATTCGCTTCGGTGGGAGTAATGGTACTTAGTACTTTTTTCTTCCTGTCGATTATGCGGAGCGGGGCACCAGAGAATATACCCATCGCTGTTGTTGATGCCGATCAAACCAGTATCTCCCGCCGTTTGTGCCACGAGATGCAAGCGACACCCGCCGTGGACATCATACTGATTACGCCTGACTATGCCGAGGCGCGGCGTGCTATGCAGCAGGGCGAAATATTCGGTATATTGGTCATTCCCGACCATTTCTATTCCGACCTCGTTGCTTTCAAGCGTCCGCAACTCTCTTTCTATACCAACAATGCCTATACCGTCGGTGCCAGTACAGCCTACAAACAACTGCTCACCATGTGTAACCTCACCTCGGGTGCATTCCAGCGTGAAGTATTGCGCAAGAAAGGACTGCCCGATGACCTCATAATGAAGCGCATACAGCCTGTTACTATTGAGGCGCATATGGTGGCGAACCCGTGGAGCAATTATGCGGTCTATCTTGTCTCGACCATTCTGCCGGGTATATTGTCATTGGTGGTACTGATGCTTACTATCTTTGCAATCGGTTTTGAACTCAAATGCCATACCTGCCACGACTGGCTGCGTGCCGCAGGTGGCAACTACACCATTGCAATGATCGGCAAACTCATTCCCTACACCATATTATATATAGTGTTGGGTATCGGTTGTGAAGTCATTCTCTTTAAGTTTATGCATTTCCCTGTCAATGGCTCGCTTACCCGTCTGATGCTTGCCATGGTACTGCTTATCTTTGCAATGGAGTCTATGGCAATCTGTATCATCGGCGCACTCCCCACTCTGCGTGATGCTGTGTCTATCGGGGCCTTGTACGGTATGTTGGGTTTCTCGCTCTCGGGCTTCACCTATCCCGTGATGAATATGCTCCCCGCCATTCAGGCTTGGACATATCTTGTTCCACTGCGTTATTTTTATCGTATTTACGTGAACGAAGCACTGATGGCTGCCCCTGTTATCAATTCCATTCCGATTTGCTTGGGGCTGTGTGCGTTCTTTATTATGCCACTGATTGTCTCACCGCGTCTTTACAAAGCGATGCTCTACCAAAACTATCCGCTCAAATGAAAATTTGTAAATGGGTAAATTTGTAAATGATTGCAGCGTATGTTAATTTTTAATTGTTAATCAGAATGGGTACTTTCCGTTTTCTATATACACAATGGCTGAAGTTCAAAGAGGCTGGGTTTGTCTTCGTGGACGAGTTGCGCCGTGTCTTTCGCGACCCTGGTGTATTGGTCATCTTTATCCTTGCGGGTATAGCCTACCCCATCCTCTATAATTGTATCTATTGGAAAGACAACGTGGAGAATGTGCCTGTGGCTGTGGTGGATATGAGTTGCTCGCCAGAGAGCCGTGAGTTTCTCCACCGCTGGAACGCTTGCCCCGACATCACCATCGCCTACTCGTGTGCGTCTATGCAGGAGGCGGAGATGCTGATGCGAGACCAGAAAGTACACGGAATCATCTATTTCCCAACCGACTACGC
>DGIN01000103.1:13864-28540 GCA_002387325.1 Bacteroidales bacterium UBA4621
TATATGAAAGCCGTCTATCTGAGTTGCAACCAGGTAATGCTTGAGAGTATGCGCAACATCCAGATTGACCGCTATGAGGCGATGGGATACGACACCGAGTTTGCATGGTCATTGGTGCAGGACGCACCTTATACCGAGACCGCACTCTTCTGTCCGTCGGGCGGTTATGCCTCATTCCTTATCCCCGCCGTGCTGATGCTGATTCTCCACCAGACTTTGTTCTTTGGCATCTGTATGCTGGGCGGTACGGCGCGTGAGGAGAACCGCCAATTGTTCCTGCTGCCCGGTGCCAGACGTTCCGCCAGCGTACTGCGTATAACACTCGGACGTTCAATGGCGTATTTCCTTATCTATATGGCACTTGGGGCTATTGACCTGCTGCTTATCCCGCGCATCTTCAACCTGCCCCATATCGGCAACCCGATAGACATTATGAAGTTCTATGTGCCGTTCCTCTTGGCAACCATCTATTTCTCTATGTCGGTGTCCGTCTTTATCCGCAACCGTGAGAGCGGTATGGTACTGCTCATTTCCTCTACGCTGATATTTCTCTTTATTGCCGGCGTGTCGTGGCCGCAACAGATGTTGCCAAAAGCGTGGTTGTATCTGAGTTATATATTCCCCTATACGTGGGGTGCACACGGCTTTATCCATATCAACTCGATGGGTGCCACGCTGGCGCAGACAAGCCGCGAATATATAGCCCTGTGGATACTCGCAGGCGGATATTTCTGTCTCAACTGCCTGTTGCTCTTCGTATTAGGCAAGATACACGACCACAAAGCCGCCAAAGGTACTTTGGAGATGGAGGAGGTAGATCCTGTTTCGCAAGTCTCCGAGACCGAAATTCACATCGCCGACCCCGATCCGGAAGACGCTGCCGAACTGGCATATATGTAAATAAAAAAACGGTTGCTCAAATCAAGCAGCCGTTTTTTATTTTGTTCTTTGGGAAAGATTTACAGATAAACGGTATGACCTTTCTCCGGGTGTTCTATATTGCGGAAACCTGCTTCGTACAGATGGTCTTTGTAGGTTTCTTGCGCTGCTAACTCACCATGCACGACAAACGTACGCCGTACTGCCTCTACATTCAGACTGCGGGTCAGGTAGTCAATCATTTCCTTGTAATCTCCATGTCCGGAAAAGCCCTCTATCTTGCTCACTTGAGCTTTTATCTTGTGGTCAAAACCGAAGATACTGACCCATTTCAGATCCGGGTTCTGGATACGCGCCCCCAACGAAGTCGGCGTACAATAGCCCACTATCAGAATGGTTGTAGTCGGGTCGGAGATATGATTTGCCACGTGGTGTTTGATACGCCCCGCCTCAAGCATACCCGATGCGGAAATGATAATACACGGATTGGGGTTGTTGTTCAAGGCTTTTGACTCGCGAATATCCGTTATATAATGCAATGTGTTGAACCCGAACGGGTCATCATCAAAGCGCAAATCGTCCTGTACGTCTTCATTCAGCTCGCCTGCATACATACGGAAAATATGCGTTGCGTTCACCGCCAGAGGTGAATCGACATAGACGCGAATATGCGGCAAGCGTCCGTCGTTGTATAGTTTGTTCAGCACATACACAATCTCTTGCGTACGCCCTACCGAAAAACTCGGTATCAGCAGTTTGCCTTTCTTATAGACACACGTGCTTTCCACCACCCCGAGCAATTCCTCCTCGCTCACCAACACATCTTCGTGCAGACGGTCGCCGTAGGTGGACTCGCAAATCAGGTAATCGCATTGCGGAAATGACACCGGAGAACAGAGTATATGACTCTTCGCACGCCCGATGTCGCCCGTATAGGCGATGCGTTTCTTCTCGCCGTCCTCCTCTATTTCGAGACTGCAAACCGCCGAACCGAGCATATGTCCCGAATTGGTAAAAGTGAGATACACCCCGTCATAGAGACGGTAACGGCGACCGTACCCTACTGTAACAAAATGCTGCATACACCGCTCCACATGGTTGTTGTCATAGAGTGGTTGCACTTTGGGCTTGTGCAGCCTGTCCATTTTCTTGTTGTACCAGCGGATATCCTGCGCCTGAATAAATGCCGTATCCTGCAGCATAATGGCACACAAATCGCGCGTAGCGGGTGTAGAGATGATGTCCCCGCGGAAACCTAACTTATAAATATATGGCAGAAGCCCCGAATGGTCAATATGTGCGTGCGAAAGCACCACGCTATCAATCGTCTTCGGATCAAAACCGAGGTCGCGGTTTGCCGCATCGGTCTCCATACCCTTTCCCTGATACATTCCGCAGTCCAGCAAAATACGCTTGCCGGAGCGGGTGGTTATCAAGTGTTTGCTGCCTGTAACCTCATTGGCAGCCCCAAGAAACTGAATGGTCATAGTCGTGTGTTTTTCTCTTCGCAAAAGTACAAAGAATTTCGCATATATACAAATATAATACTCATTTCAGCACAATGCGGAACGTTGTGCCTTCCCCCGGTTTGGTTGATTTGACAAACAGTTTCCCGCCGTGATATTCTTCGATAATACGTTTGGATAGCGGCAATCCGAGTCCCCAACCGCGTTCTTTCGTAGTAAAACCCGCTTGAAAAATACGCCGCAACGTGCGTTTATCCATACCTTTGCCCGTGTCGGTGATGTCTATCCACACCTCGCCGGTTTCTTTTTCCTCCATCTCGATGGTTATCTTCCCTGCTCCGCTCATAGCGTCCACTGCATTCTTTATCAGGTTCTCCAGCACCCATTCAAACAGGGGTACATTGAGCATCATCTCCCATTCTCTATCTGGCAACACCGTCTCTATTTTCACCTTGTTCGATATACGTGTGCGCATATACGAGACCGTTTCGCGCAGCGGTCGTATAATGTCGGTCTTTTGCAGTTCAGGATCGCTGCCTATCTTCGAAAAACGATCCGCAACAATATGCAAACGGTCGATGTCTTTTTTCATTTGCGGTATCAACTCATCGTCAGGATAGCGGTCAGACAGCAATTCATACCACGCATTGAGGGAGGAGATAGGCGTACCCAATTGGTGTGCCGTCTCTTTGCTCAAACCCACCCACACACGGTTCTGCTCGCTCCGCTGCACCGTCAGCAGCATCAACACCGCAATGGCTACAAAGATGAAAATCACTGCAAACTGCACATAAGGCACATAGCGCAACTGACGCAGCAGATTCGATTCATCATAATAGATATATTGCACATTGTTGTCAGATATACGCAGTTCGATAGGTCCGTGCAGCGTACGCGGATCGGCTACAGGATGCTGCACATTGCGACTGACCAACACATTTCCTGCTGAATCGGTCATATACACAGGGATATTGGTGTTGTTTTCGATAATAGTCGTTACAAAATCAATATCCGTATTTTCGTCCGCCATAATCAGTTGCCGCGTCGCCTCCGCCCAAACCGCCACGTTCTTCTGTTCCTCTTGAGCCAACTGACGCGCCAAGTTATTGGTAAACAGCACCGATGACACCACTATCACCAGCGACACCAGCAACACCAAAACGCCTATATTTTTTCCGTTCATACCCATTGCCTTGTGCGATTGTTTGTTTTGTGTTCTCTCTGTTTATTCATATCCGACCGCAAAGGTACATAAAATCGCTGAATGGTGCAATATGCGACACCGAATTATTGCTTTCCCACCCAAATATACAACTCCTCAAAAAATAAGCAACATATATGCAAAAAATATACAGAGTATGCAGTTTCTGTACCTCCATATAACCATTACGTAGAAAAGACGTAGAAAGGACGTAGAAAGGACGTAGAAAGAAAAGGCTTTTCTGCATACGATAAGCCCGTTTTTTATGCACTTTATGCACTTTCAGTATTGCATAAACTGCATAAACATATTGTACAAACTGTATAAATAGTTGCCCATAACGTTCTGGGGCATATTTGTCATAGTTGTGAGAATGAGAAATTTTGTGTAATTTTGCGACTCCTAAGTACATAAATACTATATGATGCGTAAATTCTTTTCTGTTCTCTGTGCGGCTATGCTCAGCGTATCCGCCTTTTCACAGGCACACCGTATAATCGGCGACTGGAAAACCGTAGATGACAAAACGGGCGAAAACTATTCAATCATTCATATTTTCAAAGCCACCGACGGACTTTACTATGGCAAAATCACCAAGATGCTGGTTGGGCCTGCCGACTTGGTTTGTGAAGCCTGTGAGGGATATGACCATAACAAACCGCTCGAAGGGCTGCTTATTATTCGCGGTATGCACGAGGAAAAAGGCGAATTGCGCGGGGGCAAGGTACTTGACCCCGAAAGCGGCAAGTTCTACTATGGCAAAATCTATCTCAAAGACGGCAATTTGATCCTCCGGGGCAGTATTGACAAGCGTGGTCTGCTCGGTCGAAGCCAGACATGGCTTCGTGCCAAGTAAGAAAAACAACATTGTCTACCCGACTGGCACGAAACCTTCTGTACGCTTTTATGTACTGCGTCATTGAAAATGACAAAATACAATATGAATTGTATATTTCATTTTTTTATTGTAACTTTGCGGGCTTTTTTGATTTAGGCAATAATCTTTGTGCAATAAATAATGCGCAATAACAGCCATTGAGTAATAAAAACTCCAACTATATGGAATCGAAATACAATCCTACAGACATCGAAGCACGCCAATACCGGTATTGGCTTGACCACAAACTCTTCCACAGCGAACCCGACGGCAGAGAGCCGTTTACCGTGGTTATTCCGCCGCCCAACGTGACGGGCGTACTCCATATGGGACACGTACTGAACGAGACGATACAAGACATCCTCGTGCGCCGCGCACGCCTGGAGGGCAAGAACGCCTGCTGGGTACCGGGTACAGACCACGCCTCGATTGCCACCGAGGCGAAGGTAATCAAGCGTCTCAAAGAGCAGGGCATCAACAAATCCGACCTCACGCGCGAACAGTTCCTCAAACATGCGTGGGACTGGACGGACGAACACGGAGGCATCATCCTGAAGCAGTTGCGCAAACTCGGTTGCTCCTGCGACTGGGACCGCACTTCGTTCACGATGGACGAGACCCGCTCTAAGGCCGTTATCCACGTATTCTGCGACCTGTACAAGAAAGGACTTATCTACCGCGGACTGCGTATGGTGAACTGGGACCCCGAGCGTCAGACCGCCCTCTCGGACGAGGAGGTTATCTACCACGACGAGCATAGCAAATTCTACTACCTGCGCTACAAAGTGGCGGAACCGGGTGTGGTGAACCCTGAGACAGGTGCCGACTACGCCGTAGTGGCTACCACCCGCCCCGAGACTATCTTCGGCGATATAGCCGTTTGCATCAACCCCAAGGAGGAAAAGAACCAATGGCTGCGCGGCAAGCACGTCATCGTGCCTGGTGTCGGGCGCGTCATTCCTATTATAGAGGACAGATATGTGGAGATCGGTTTCGGTACAGGCTGTCTGAAAGTAACGCCCGCGCATGATGTGAACGACTACGCTCTCGGGCAGAAATACAACCTCAAGACCATCGACATCTTCACGCCTGATGCCCACCTGAATATGGACACCGTTGAGGAAGAGTTGCGTCCGAATGTGGCTAAATACCACGGTATGGACCGCTTCGACTGCCGCAACCGGATTGTTGAGGACTTGCAGGCACTCGGACTGGTGGAGAAAGTGGAGGACTACGACAACAAAGTGGGCTACTCCGAGCGCACCAACGTGCCTATCGAGCCGCGCTTGTCGTTGCAGTGGTTTATCCGTATGCAGCACTTTGCAGACATCGCCCTGCCGCCGGTGATGAACGACGACATCGTCTTCTACCCCGCCAAATACAAGAACACCTACCGCAACTGGCTCGAGAATATCAAGGACTGGTGTATCTCGCGCCAACTCTGGTGGGGACACCGCATACCCGCCTACTACGACGCCGACCTCCTCGCACAGACGGGCTTGGAGGACTATCCTGCCGACAAAATTGTCGTTTCGGAGACCCGACCCGATGGCAATTACGTGCAGGACGAAGGTGCACTCGACACTTGGTTCTCGTCGTGGCTATGGCCTATCTCGCTGTTCGACGGTATTGAGCACCCCGACAACAAAGAGATTGCGTACTACTACCCCACCAACGACCTCGTAACGGGACCGGACATCATCTTCTTCTGGGTGGCACGTATGATTATGGCGGGCTACGAGTATATGGGCAAGATGCCGTTCAAGCACGTGTATTTCACGGGTATCGTGCGCGACAAACTCGGGCGCAAGATGTCCAAATCGCTTGGCAACAGCCCTGACCCACTCGACCTGATTGAGCGTTTCGGTGCCGACGGTGTGCGTATGGGTATGATGCTTGCCGCACCTGCGGGCAACGACATTCTCTTCGACGAAAGCCTGTGCGAGCAAGGGCGTAATTTCTGCAACAAGATATGGAACTGCTTCCGTCTGGTCAAAGGCTGGGAAGTGGCAGACAAGGCGCAGACCGAGAGCGAGCGCGTGGCTGTCGAATGGTTCGAGTCGCAGTTGGCAAAGACCGCCAATGAAGTGGCAGACCTGTTCGGCAAATACCGCCTGAGCGAAGCCCTGATGGCTATCTACAAACTCTACTGCGACGAGTTCTCCTCGTGGTACCTCGAGATGATTAAGCCCGCCTACGGGCAGCCTATCGACCGCACCACCTACGAGAAGACGCTCTGGTTCTTCGACCAGATGCTCCGTCTGCTCCACCCGTTCATGCCGTTCATCACGGAGGAACTGTGGCAGAACATCGCCGAGCGCAAAGAAGGCGAGAGCATTATGGTGGCTCCGTTGGCAACCTTTGCCGCTCCCGACGAGCAGTTGCTGGCTGATGTAGAGAACCTGAAATTAGTGGTTTCCAATGTCCGCAATATCCGCGCAAGCAAGAATATCCCTCTCAAAGAGGTGCTGACCGTCAATACCACGGCGGAGACCACCGCGGCTATCCGTGCGCTGATAGAGAAACTCGGCAGTTGCGAAATTGCTGTCGGCAACGTGGAGAAATCGGCGGGTGCGGCATCGTTCATCGTAGGTACCACCGAATACAGCGTGCCATTAGATAAGTTCATCAACGTAGAGGACGAACTGAAGAAACTCGAAGCCGACCTGCAGCACCAGGAGGGCTTCCTGCGCGGCGTAATGGCTAAACTCGGCAACGAGCGTTTCGTACAGAACGCCAAACCCGAAGTGGTCGAACTGGAGCGCAAGAAGAAAGCCGATGCCGAAGCACGTATCGCCTCGCTCCGTCAGTCCATCGCCGCTCTGAAGAAGTAATATAGCAGAGACTTATTCATTACACAAAACGGCACCGCACAGGCGATGCCGTTTTGTGTATCCGGACAAATTCCTTATGCTCCTAAAATTTCTTCCACCAAGTCCATATCAACGGCGGAGAGGTCTGAATTGTGGATGATACCATTCTGCAGAAGTTCTGCGATATGCTCTGCTATTTGTTGGCGGGATATACGGCGTTCAAGGGCGATAGCCTCAATGTCCTTGCCTTCATACAACAAATGCAGAGTGGTCATTACGTTGCCCGCCAAATGCTTGTTCTTCTTTGCCTTGGCGATGGCACGCTCTATCTCCGTGCGCGAAAGAGAATTGGCGGTTGATTGCTCTTGCAAAAACTGCTGGGTACTATACAATTGGGCGGCAGGCTGTTTCCGAATGTACTTTTTAACTATAGACAGCACCTGTTCGCCAAGTAATTCATACTTCTTTTTACCAATACCGGACACTGCCAATAGTTCCTTTTTGGTGGTTGGCAAGACATTGCTAATCTCTATTAGGGTTTTGGTTTGTGCCACTAAATAGACGGTATTCTCCCACCCTTGCGCCTCGGCGATTGCGTGGCGCAAGGCATACAGACGCTTAAGCAGATCGGGGTGCTTGCTCTCGGTGTTGGTTTCCGTCTTCTGCTCGCTTTGGGCAGAGATATGTACCTTGGGTATCACAAATGACTGCCGTGCATCAAAGAAACGCTGTACAGACGGATTATCCCCTATCTTACCCATTACAAACGTCTGCCGTGCCAAATCCACATAGAGTTCTTCTATCAGTTCCTCAAAAGCCTTGGCATCGTCCTTGCTATCGGAATAGACAGGCGAGGCTTTAAGCGTAGTCTGCATTGTTTCCAACACTTTTGCAAAATAGCCGCTTGCGGCTTGCAACCGCTCGGAGAGGTACGCCCAACGAACAGACTCCTCATTGAGTATCTGTCGTATCTGCCGTTGGAACACCTCTGCAGTATGTTGCCAACCGAATATCGCCTGCTCTACACGAGTAAGGAAATCATTAGCGGTATCGTGGTTGAAGGCTGTGGATTTGCTGACAAGACGTTGCATAGTTTCCACTTTTTGCAGGCTATCTCGAAAATCATATAGTCCACACAGCACCTCTACCAGATATTCACGCTGCGAGAGGTCAAGAGCCGTTTCTACACGCTCCAACGAGGGTTGCGCAGCAGTAAAATCCAAGACTTCGCGTGCATTGGTGAAAGCCGATTCTGGTATTTTGCTCAACAACACCAACCCTTCCAAAGTACGACACCGCGACAATGCCACATACACCTGCCCCGCAGCAAAAGCGTCCGCTGCATCAATCACAACGTTGTCAAAAGTCAGTCCCTGCGCCTTGTGGATTGTAACCGCCCACGCCAAGCGCAACGGGATATGCGTAAACGTACCCGCCACCTCGGTCTGTATCTCATCGCTATTGGCTTTCGCTGTATAGCGTATGTTCTCCCATGTCTCCGGATGTACTTCTATTCGCTCTTTACCGCCGTCTTGTCCCTCACATTCTACAACAATGTTCTCCTCACTCAACAAGACAACCACGCCCAACTTACCGTTATAGTACTGTTTTTCCTGTGACGAATCGGTGCGGATAAACATCACACGTGCACCCTCTTTGAGTGTAAGTGTCTCATCGGCAGGATACTGCGACTCAGGGAATGTACCTTTGACCACCGCATGGAAAGCAAACTCTTTTCCTCGCAAAGCCGCTAATTCTCGCGAGTTGATAGCGTCCACTTTGCGATTATGGGTTGAGAGAACGATATGGAAAGGTTCTTCTTTTGCTGGTTTCCAATTTGGGATATATCGGCTGTTGAGCAATGCCAATGAGATTGGAGAAAGACAATTGTTGCGCACTTCATTAAGCAGGTCAATAAACTGCCTGTTTGTCTGGCGGAAGACGTGGTCAAGTTCTATATATACAGGCGTAATCTCATAAAATACATTGGCATGGAAGAAATACGGACCGCTGTAAAACGGGCGCAAGTAGTTCCATTCATCTTCACGTACTACGGGCGACAATTGATATAAATCGCCTATAAAGAGCATCTGTACCCCGCCGAAAGGCAGGTCGGCACGGTGTTTCATACGCCTAAGGACAGCATCTATAGTATCCAACAGGTCGGCACGCACCATACTGATTTCGTCTATCACGAGCAGTTCGAGATTATGGAGCAGACGCTGTTTGGGGCGGCGAATCTGCATCTCGGCAAACAGTTTGCGGCGTTCGGCGGGCGTAGGCAGAAAGAGTTGCGGAGGCAACTGGAACAGCGAGTGTATTGTGACACCTTCGGCGTTGATAGCCGCTACGCCTGTAGGTGCCACCACCATCATCTGTTTCGGACACTCGGTACGCAATCTCCGCAACAGCGTGGTCTTGCCCGTCCCTGCTTTGCCGGTCAGAAAGATGCTTCGGCTGGTGTGCATCACATATTCATAAGCCAAATCATAAGGGGTCATTAGCATTGCCTTTCTTATTCCTGCAAAGGTACAATAAATCGGTGAGATATGCAAATATAAACCAAATCGGCTGCACGATTTGTCATCGTACAGCCGATTTTATAATATACATTTCTCTTATTCGAAAGCACCCATTTGGAGCATAGAAACTTCTTTCGGAGTTAGGAAACGGTACTTTCCCCGTGCCACATTCTTCTTGGTAAGTCCTGCAAAACTGACACGGTCAAGTTGCATTACCTTGTATCCTACTTTCTCGAACATACGGCGTACTACACGGTTTTGCCCGGAGTGGATTTCCAAACCGATATGCTTGCGGTCACCCTTGGGAAATTCCAATGCATCTGGAACAATCTTCTCGTCATCCAATATAATACCTGCACGCAACACGGCTTCGTCCGCTTCTTCGAGGTCGCGATCAAGCGTAGCGGCATATACTTTTTTCTTACCGAACTTAGGGTGTGTCAGTTTGGCTGCCAAGTCGCCGTCGTTGGTAAGCAGCAGCACACCGGTGGTATTGCGGTCAAGACGACCTACAGGGTAGATACGCTCGGCACACGCATTACGCACAATATCAATTACAGTATGACGCTCTTGTGGGTCATCCGTAGTGGTAACAGTATTCTTGGGTTTATTGAGCAGGATATACACCTTGCGTTCACGGCGGACGGGCTGATCGTGGAATTGCACCTTATCGGTAGGCAGTACCTTTGCTCCCAACGAATCCACAACAACGCCATTGACTGAAATAACCCCTGCTTGGATAAAATCATCTGCCTCACGACGGGAGCAGATGCCGGCATTAGCCAAATACTTATTCAAGCGAATAGGTTTTGTCGGGTCTTCATACTGCTGACGGTACTCCTGACGTTTGCGCTCGCTATACACACCGGCATTGCGTTGAGGACGCGGACGGAACTGACCCTGCGGGCGATAACTGCCCTGACGCTGCTCACCGTCCTGATTGTTATATCGTGGACGGAAACCGCCTTGCGGACGCTCGCCGTCCTGGTTATAACGGGGGCGATAACCGCCTTGCGGGCGTTCGCCGTTTTGGTTATAGCGTGGACGATAGTTGCTCTGAGTTCCATCAGCATTATAACCATTGGGGTTGTAACGCGGTTCTACACGCTCAGCATGCGGATGTGCACTATCGGTGCGTGTAAAACGCTGGCGCGGACGGCTGCCGTCACGATTGGAACTATAGGAATTGAAACGCGGCCGAACGCTTGCGCCGTCCTCCGATGACATATAAGTGCCTCTTTGCTCACGCGGAGTATCACTTCTGCGATAGCCACCGGGGCGATTGGTGTTGTCTTGATTGTTGTACATAATCTTTTTTGTATTAGGTTAAAAACAGAGTGACTCTCTCGAGCCACAGCCACGCTCCCGCGTGGGGATTTGATTGTTTACGTTTTAGGTTTTTATCGGTTCTATAGAAACTATAAATGCAAAGTATTAAATCAAAGTTAGGCTCCGAGCCTTTCACCCGGAGCCTAAGGTGATCGCCTCTTCTTTATGACAGGCGATTAAGCCTCTGCAGCCTTCTCAATAGCAAGTTTACCACGGTAGTAGCCACAACTCGGACATACGGTGTGATAAATGTAGTGAGCACCGCAATTCGGGCAAATTGCCAATGCCGGTACTTTCAGTACGTCATGCGTACGACGTTTCGCTTGTCTGGTGTGCGATTGTCTTCTTTTAGGATGTGCCATATCAGTTTTTCTTTTATTTAATAAGTCTGAAAATATAACGGTGCGGTGTCATCACCCGAGCCACGCAGAAAGACTCGCCGGTTACTCCACCTCTCCGTCTTGTATTGTCTGTTCATCCTCCGCTTCAGTACAAAGGTGGTCTTGGAGAAGTGCATCCATTTGCGGATTACAACCACCGGGTTGGTGACTATGTACCAACGGAAGATTTACTACTATCATTTCATAAGCGAGCCAATCCAAATCTATGGTTTTTATTTCCTCCACCGATTCTTCGCTTTCGTCCTCCAAATTCACGCTTTCTTCCACATCCATCCGAATATCCATCGGCTCAAGGCAACGGTCGCACGTAACCTGCACTACACCATGAACGGTCATTGCCAAATCAAAATCATCCTCACGCAAATCCAACACCGCTTTGGATGATACTTGCCCGCCCAATAATTCGGTCTTCTCTATCGCAGCAAAATAGGCACTATCCAACTGATAATCAAATTCATAGTGCCCTGTTTCCAATGTGGACAGGTTTATAATATGGCTTTTCTGCTCACTCATAGTGCAAAATCGGTTGCAAAATTACTGTTTTTTTCTGATATATGCAAGGCTTTGCACCTAAAAATAACAATTAAAAAAAAGAGAGACTTCTTTCCGAAATCTCTCTTTTTGTTTACTTGCTTTCCTCTTTTGGATCAGCGGATTTTTCAACGATAGGTACTTGGGACAGCATCTCTGTAGACTGCATTGGTTGTGCCGGAGTCTCTTTGGGCTGTTTCGGTTGCGGAGCAGCCTTTGCTTTGCGTTGTTTGGGCTTCGGTGCTTTCTGCGCTTTAGGCTGTTTGACCTGTGGTTCTTCCGCAGGCGATACAATCTGTTCCTCTGCTGTTTTCACTACCTTGAGCATTTCCTTTTTCGGTTGCTTAATCTTGGGTTGCTGCTTGGCAGATGATGCAGGAATTGCTTTGGTCGGAGCCTTTGCCTGCAACGCTTTCGGTTGCTCCTGCAATTCCTCTTGATGCTTCAGGATATTACCCTTGGCATCGCAGAAACGCATTTCCAACATACCCAGACTCTGGTTTTCCACTATGCGCACGCCATACTTGCAACGCCACCGGTTCTTAAGGCTGCACAGCCACCCGCGACACACATACGAATACACGTACGGATGCAAATGCAGGCGCAGTCCTTTGCCGTAATGTCCGAAGAAATACCGTATTTCCTCTTCCACTTGGTCGGTAAAGAGTATCGATGGCTGTATCTTACCCTTGCCCATACAAGTCGGACAAACTTCCATCACATCCATTTCCACCGCGGGGCGCACGCGCTGGCGGGTGATTTGCATAAGTCCGAATTTGCTGAGCGGTAGCACATTATGCTTGGCGCGGTCGTGCGCCATCAGTTTGCGTACATAGTCGTACAACTGCTGCTGATGCTCTTTGGAGTCCATATCGATGAAATCGACAATGATGATTCCACCTATGTCCCGAAGACGGAGTTGGTGTACTAATTCTTCTGCGGCAAGCATATTGAATTGGAACGCATTTTCCTCCTGGTCTTCATACAGTTTCTTGCTACCCGAGTTTACATCTATCGAGAACAACGCCTCTGTTCGGTCGATAATCAGATACCCGCCGTGTTTGAAGCCCACCACCCGTCCGAGTCCGGTCTTCATCTGGCGCGTAATATCGAACTTGTCAAATATCGGCTGCGTGCCCTCGTACAATTTGACGATCTTTGCGCTGTCGGGAGCAATCAACTCCACATATTGGCGCACCTCGTCATATATTGCCTTGTCATTGACCTGTATAGCCGTAAAATCAGGAGAGAACACATCGCGTATCACACCTATGGTACGCCCTAATTCCTCGCTCACCAGACTGACAGGTTCTTTCTGTTGCAGAGACTTGACGGTGTCTTCCCAGCGTTGCACCAGCAAGCGCAACTCGCTGTCCAACTCCGCCACACGTTTGTCTTCTGCCACCGTACGCACTATCACACCGAATCCATGCGGCTTGACAGACATAATCAACTGTTTCAGACGGGAGCGTTCCGACTCGCGTTTGATCTTCTGGCTGACCATCACACCATCGGCAAGCGGTATCAGTACCATATTGCGTCCGGCTATGCTGATTTCGGCGGTCAGTCGCGGCCCCTTGGTATTGATCGGCTCTTTGCTGACCTGCACCAATACAGGATCGCCCACTTTGAGTACATCGCTGATATTGCCCGACTTGCCCACTTCCGGCAAGCGTGGCGTGCGTTGCAACTGAGGTACACGCCGGCGGTCGGAAACCGCCTTGGTTACATAACTTTGCAGCGTCAGAAACTGTGAACCTAAATCCAAATAATGGAGAAAAGCCTCTTTTTCATAACCGACATCCACAAAGACCGCATTCAGCGCAGGCATCACTTTCTTCACGCGACCATAATAGATATTCCCTACCGAGAAATTATCCTTGTTACGTTGTTCACGACTCATCTCTTGCAGACGGTCGTCTTCCGTGAGCGCGATAGCAATCTCCTGTGGCTGTACGTCCACAATCAATTCGCTTTTCATAAGGTTTTCAATAAATAAAAAATGCTTTGTGGCAACACATTTGCGCCCAAACGTGCCTCAAGCCACAAAGCAGGTTAATACAAAATCGTCTTACTTATGCTTATGACGATTCTTGCGCAAACGTTTTTTACGTTTGTGGGTAGACATCTTATGTCTCTTATGCTTCTTTCCGTTTGGCATAATTTGTAATTATTTGATAGTGATTATTATTTTGTTTGCAGATTAGAGTACCTGTTTTTTGAACTCGTTAGAGGCCTTGAATGCAGGAATCTTATGCTCCGGCACCTCGATAGAAGTATTCTTCGAGATATTACGGGCTATCTTCTTTGCACGGGTCTTGGTGGTGAAACTGCCAAAACCGCGGAGATATACATTGTCTCCCGATGCAACGGCTTTCTTGATGTTTTCCATAGCCGATTCTACGACAGTACTGATTGAGGTCTTGTCGTATCCGGTCTGGATTGCAATGTTAGTAATAAGTTCTGCTTTAGTCATAATTCTATATTTTTATAAGTCTTTTTCTTCTTGTGGCGAAAAACTTTGCAAAGGTACTATAAAAAATTGATTTACAAAAGTTTTTCTTCAAAAAAAATCATTTTGAAGGGGTGTATTATCCAATTTTAAAGGAGGGGTACTGTCCAATAGCAAATGCAATTTTGTGCAAAGTTAGGGAAAA
>DGIN01000084.1 GCA_002387325.1 Bacteroidales bacterium UBA4621
GACGGTGTGCTGCAAGGCGAGGTGTATTTCATTCTCTACAAGGGCGACCACTACCATCTGTAGATACGCACCGACGACGGCGACGACCTGTATGTGGATACCAACGATGTGTGGGACGACGGCGACCGTGTGGGCGTGAAGATCGCGCCGAGTTATATCCGCCTCTACAAGAAGCAGGACAAAGAACAAGGGACAAAGAACCAAGAAACGGGCGGCGATGAAAACAAGTAAATGGAGACGTATGCTGCAGTCGCGGCGTACGTGGGCGTGGCCTTATGTGCTGTTCCTGATCTGTCTTGTGTTGCTGCCGCTGCTGCTGATCGGCGTATATGCGTTCACAGACCCGCAGGGGCATTTCACGATACAGAACTTTGTGAGTTTCTTTACCAAATCGGAGGCGGTAAACACGTTTATCTATTCGCTGGCGATTGCGCTGATAACCACGATTCTCTGCTTGGTAATCGGTTATCCCGCAGCGTATATCATGGCGATGCAGTCGTTCCGTACGCCCGCCGTGATGGCGATACTGTTTATCCTGCCGATGTGGATCAATTTTCTGCTGCGTACGATTGCCACGGTGGAGTTGTTTCATATGTTCGGTCTGCCGCTCGGCGAGGGGGCGTTACTTTTCGGTATGGTATATGATTTTTTGCCGTTTATGATTTATCCTATCTACAACACGCTGCAGAAGATGGATATGAGCCTTGTGGAGGCGGCGCAGGACTTGGGGGCGAACCGCTTCAAGGTGTTTACCAAAGTGATTGTGCCTCTCTCCATGCCCGGTGTCTATTCGGGTATTATCATGGTGTTTATGCCTACGGTATCGACGTTTGCCATTTCGGAGTTGCTTACCCACAACAAGATAACGCTTTTCGGTTCTCTGATACAGCGCAGTTTCTCGGAGGGCGGTATCACGATGTGGAACTACGGTGCGGCATTGTCTCTTATTCTGCTGGTAATCATCAGTCTGACTTCGTTTTTCGGACAGAAAGACGAGAATAACCGGGAAGGAGGGATTGTATGAAAAACGGTTCAATGGTGGAACGGCGCAGTTTTTGGTCCCGCTTTGCGGGGCAGGCGTATCTGTGGCTGATATTAGTGGTGCTGTATGCACCGATACTCCTTATTTTTGTTTTCTCGTTCACCAAGAGCAAGGTGTTCGGCAACTGGACGGGTTTTACCTTCGGTTTGTATGAGAACCTGCTGACGGGTTATGACTATGTCGATCAGGTGCAGGTCGATCCGAACCTGTACCGTGCCATGCTCTATACAGTGGTAATCGCCCTGTCGGCGGCGATAGTCTCGACGTTGCTCGGTACGCTGGCGGCGATAGGTATCTACAACATGCGCCAGCGCGACCGCAGGCTGATTCTGTTTATGAACTCTGTGCCGATGATTAACCCCGATATTCTGACTGGTATATCGCTGTTCCTGCTATTCGTGTTTCTGGGTATCAGTCGCGGTCTGGCGACGGTGCTTATCGCCCATGTGGTGTTTTGTACGCCTTATGTGGTACTGAGTGTAATGCCCCGTCTGACGAAGATGAATCCGAATATCTACGAGGCGGCACTTGATCTTGGCGCTACGCCTTTTCAGGCACTTCGGAAAGTGCTGATGCCTGAGTTGTGGCCGGGTATGGTGTCGGGTTTTATCTTGTCGCTGACTTTGTCGATTGACGATTTCGGCGTAACGTTTTTCACGAAGGGCAGCAACGGTTTGGAGACGCTGTCCACTTTTATCTATGCCGATGCACGCAAGGGCGGTCTGACGCCCGAGTTGCGTCCGCTTTTCAGCCTTATCTTCCTCACCATTCTGGTGTTGCTGTTGATAATCAATTTTCGTACAAACAAACAACAAAAAACAATTAAAAAGAAATGAAACGTTCCTTTTTTGCATTGGTGCTTATGGCACTGACTTTTGCAGGTGTAACTTTTCCGGCTCCTGCAGCGGCAGCCGATCGTGCGCACACACTGAAGGTGTACAACTGGGCAGACTATATCGATATGGACAATGTACTCAACACGTTCCCCGCATGGTATAAAGAGCAGACTGGCGAGGAGGTAACCATCCAGTACTCCACTTTCGACATCAACGAGTCGATGCTCACCCAGATTGAGGTGGGGCACGAGGATTACGATGTCATCTGTCCGAGCGAGTATATCATCGAGCGTATGCTCCGCAACAACCTGCTGCTGAAGATAGACAAGAATTTCGGTCAGACTCCCGACTATACCGTTAATGTAGCGCCGTTTGCCAAAGAGAAATTTCAAGAAATGACTCCGGACAGCACGGTGAATGTGGAGGATTATACGGTAGGCTATATGTGGGGGACAACCGGTGTCTTGTACAACACGAAGTATGTGGACGGTGCCGATCTGCAGTCATGGTCTTTTCTGACCAATCCGAAGTTTGCAGGCAAAGTGTTTATGAAAGATGCTTTCCGCGACATCTATTCGTGTGTGGTACTGTATGCCTACAAAGACGAGATTGCACGGGGTGAGGTTACGCGCGACGACCTTGTGGCGCATATCACTCCCGAGCGTATTCATCGTGTAGAGGACACGTTGAAGGTTGCGAAGAGCAATATCGCCGGCTGGGAGGTAGACTTCGGTAAAGAAGAGATGTGCAAAGGACAGACATGGATGAATGTATCGTGGTCGGGTGATGCACAATGGGCGATAGACGAGGCTGCTGACGGAGTGGAACTGGCATATATCGTTCCCGAAGAGGGGTCGAATGTATGGTTTGACGGCTGGTGTATACCGAAGTATGCCAAAAACCAAAAGGCTGCCAGTTATTTTATCAACTATCTGTGTATGCCGGAGAACGCTATTCTCAATATGGAAGAGATTGGCTATGTGAGCGTCATCGCTTCGCCGGAGATACTTGAATGGGCTGACGATGCAGCAGAGAACGAGGAAACGGCGGACTTGAGTTATTTTTTCGGTGAAGGAGCCACGGCAGTACATGCCAACCAGGTGCTTTACCCCGACAGGAGTGTGATTGAGCGTTGCGCCCTGATGCATGATTGCGGCGACCAGACCGCTGATATGTTAGAGATGTGGAACCGTGTAAAAGGCGACAACCTATCGAGCGGAATGGTTATTTTCCTGGCGGTTGTGCTGATTTTGATTGTCGGTGGTATCATTTTTGCTACTGTCAATAAAAACAAAAAGAAAGCGCAGCAACGCGGACGGCGGAAATAAAGACCGGAACAGACCGCCTGCGCTGACAGTAAGCCGGGCGGATGAGGGGTTGGATGTAAGGTGGATAGGCTTTGCCTTCCACCTACATCATATATCTATACTATACGGAATCACCCACTAATCACCCACTAATCACCTACTAATCACCTACTCTTGTAAGCACGAAAGTATAATACCGATAATACAACTGATATGAAGCGAATAATCCGAACATTGGTGTTTCTTGCGCTGCTGTTGTGCGGGACGCAAGGTTTTGCACAGCAGTCGCAGATGGAGATTGATTACAACCGTATTGCAGAGCGCTTCGAAGCGCGCGACAAGACACTGCAAAAGGATTTGAAAACCTATTTGCAGAAGTACCCCTATACAACCTACGAGGACGAAATACATTTTATGTCGGGTGTGTTGCAGGCGGAGAAAGCCAAATGGAAACAGGCTACAAAAGAGTTGGAGCAGGTGGAATACAAGGCACTAACCCGCCCTCACCAGGCTGATTATCAGTTCTATCGCGGTTACTGTTACCTAATGTTGCAGGAATACTCCCGTGCGGCAGTTTATTTTGCGCAACTCAAAAAAACGGCTACCCCCTATACCAGCAAAGCGACCTACTACTACGCTTACGCCCAATACAAACAGAAAAAATACGACAAGGCTTTGCCTGTGCTGCTTTCGATAGAAGACGCCAGCGAGTATCAAAAGACTGTGCCTTACTACATTGTGCAGATTTATTATGCACAGCAGGAGTATATAGAAGCAGAGTCCCGTGCCGAGTCTCTGCTGGCGGCTCAACCGGACAACGAGAACAATGTGGAATTGCATCGTATGCTGGGCGAGATATACTATATGAAAGGAACAAAGGACGAAGGACAAAGAACAAAGAACGAAGACCTCAAAAAGGCGGTAGAGCATTTGCAGGCATATGAGAAACAGGTGCGTTCCACCGATGTGCCGTTGGTGCGCAACGACCTGTATCTGCTCGGTATGGCGGAGTATCAACTCGGAGCGTACAAAGAAGCGGTCGGATACCTGAAACAGGTGAAACAGGAGAATGACACCATCTCGGAGAGTACGTGTCTCACATTGGGGAATGCGTATATCCGACTCGGTCAGCCGGAGCAGGCCAAACTGTCTTACCAGGCGGCTGCGTCTTATCGTCTGACGCCCGCTGTGCGCGAGGAAGCACTCTACAATTATACGCTTTGCACCTATAACTCGTCCACGGCTTTGGGCGAGAGTGTGCGGGCATTTACCGAGTTTCTGACTGAGTTTCCCGACAGCAAATACGAAAACGAGATTTATGCACTGCTGAGCGATGCATTCGTGCGCTCGCGCAACTATGCCTCTGCGTTGTCGGTGCTGGATTCAATAGAGCGACCTACTCCCAAGATGCTGCAAACCAAGCAATACTTGCGTTACCAGTTGGGTGTGGACGCTTTCCTACAGAACAAGATGGAGCAGGCGCGCAAGCGTATGACAGAGGTGATTGACCATACCGCGGAGTCAGCGCAATACACTACCGAGGCGTACTATTGGCGTGCGGAGGCTGCCTACCGCCTGCACGACTATGATGCCTGTATCAGCGACCTCAACCGCTATATGGCGCAGAAAGATGTGCGCTCTTCAAGCAACTATCTGCAAGCCGGTTACCTGATCGGCTATGCCTATTTTGCCAAGAAAGATTATCCGAAAGCACAGACGCAGTTTTTGCGCTATGCGGACAATGCAGATTCCAATGACCCGACGTATGCCGATGCACTCAACCGCATAGGCGACTGCTATTTCAATGCCCGCAATTTTCCGTCGGCTATTGCCTACTACGGACAGGTAGTGGACAAGAATGGCACAGGAGCCGATTATGCCACGTTCCAGCGCGGTTATGCACAGGGCTTGCAGCACAAGTATAACGACAAAATCAATACGATGCGGACTCTCGTGTCCCGCTATCCGAAATCGGATTACGCGGACGACGGTCTCTATGAGATGGCACGTGCGCAACTGCAATTGGACGACGAGCGCGCCGCCATCGGTTCGTATAAACAACTGTTGCAGCACTATCCTAACAGTAACCTTGCCCGCAAAGCGTCTCTGGAGTGTGCTATGCTTTACCGCAACTTGCACGAGGACAGTTCCGCCATCGCCGCTTACCGCCATACGATAGAGACTTATCCCGCTTGCGAAGAGGCCTATACGGCATTGGACGGGCTGGAGGCTCTCTATGTGGAGAACGGCAATATCAACGAATATCTTGCTTACGCCAAACAATTGGGGCGAATAAACATGCAAATCACCACACAAGACGATTCGCTTAGTTTTGCCTCCGCCGAATTACAATATATGCAGGGCAATTATCAGCGTGCCGCATCGGCACTGGCGGTGTATTTGGGCAAGTACTGTTCGGGAAGCCGCTATTGCACCACGGCGCAGTATTATATTGCGGATTCGTATTATCGTCTCGGAGAGTCATCAGACGCTCTGCGCGAGTACAAGACGCTGTCAGACATAGCAGGGAACCCCTATATGGAAGAGGCATGTATGCGTGTGGCGGAACTGAGTTATGACGCAAGGGACTACCGCACATCGCTTGACTATTTCTATCGTATGCTCTCACTGGCATCCGACCACGACAAGGTCAATATCGCCCGGTTGGGTATTTTGCGGTGCAGTTACTATCTCGGAAACCATCAATCCACTATAGACATCGCCACACAGATTCTGGCAGACGAACCGGTGGCGGACGATGTGCGTAATGAAGCACTCTACAATCGGGCAAAAGCGTATATTGCTTTGGCGCAGTATCAGGAGGCTATTAGCGACTTAACCCCGCTATCGCAAGAGGTGCGTACTGCTACCGGTGCCGAGAGCAAGTACCTGCTTGCCGAATGCCAGTACCATCTCGGAGACCTCGACAAGGCAGAGTCGGAGGTGATGTCGTTTGCCGGTATGAATACGCAACAACAGTACTGGTTAGCGCGGGCGTTGGTGTTGCTTGCGGATATCAACATGCGTCGTGGCGATGATTTCCAAGCCCGTCAGTACCTGCTTACGTTGCAAGCCAACTACCGCGGGCAGGACGATATTCAGACGATGGTCAGCGAGCGTATCGCCGCATTGGATGAGAAAGAAAGAGAACAAGTAGTAGAACCCGAAAGCGAAGAATGATATGAAGCGCATTATATTAATTGTTAATTGTACATTGTTAATTGTACATTGTGCATTGGCACAGGACTCCGCCCTCAACCGCAATGTAACAGTGGAACGTGAGTTTCAACCGATAGTACAGTCGGCAGGAAAAATCAATGTGCGCCCGCAGGTGCAAGAGACCACTCTGCCTGCTGCGGAGATGCATTATTCCGATTACAATGCAATGCTGTCGCCTGTATTCAATACCAATTCGCTCTTGAGTCAGCCGATGCGTTTTTCCACTCCGCACCGATATAACGGATACGTGCGCGGCGGGTTAGGGCATACCAATACCTTGTTTGATTTTGCATATCATCTGGACGACAAGAGAAACAGCATTCTTGATGTTTATGCCAACCATTGTGCGCAGTGGGGACGGCGTGCCTACAGCGATACCCGCTTGGGCTTTGATTTCCGTCATACATTCTCCACTTGCGACCTCTATTTCGGTTTCAACGGTGCCAACCGTTTCTATACCCGTTACGGGCGGTACTACGATGGAGGCAAAGGACTGACCGTTCATCGCTACAGCGAATTGCAGCCGGAAGACAAACAGAATATATGGACAATGGATGCCTTTGTCGGTGTGAAGAGCAACCACAAATCGGATATTCAGTACAAGGCACAGGTGGGTTATACGCTTTTTGCACTGCCCAAGTACGTGTCCGAACATCAAGTACACACCACCGCAAATATCGATTGGCACAGCAATTCTCACCACGTGGGCGGCAATGTGTATGTACAGACCGCATTTCTGCAGACCGACCAAGTGGCAGACACCCTGTTCAACGCCCGCCATGCCCTGCGGATAGAGCCGTATTATGCCTACCAAGGGCGTCGCTTCTCTATCCACGCAGGTGTAAACTTTGATGTGAACATAGGTCGAGGGCAGTTCCTTTCCAACCTTGAACAAGTTACGTTTGCTCCTTCTCCCAAGGTGGAGTTCGAGGCTCAGATTGCCAAGAAATGGCTTACAATGTATGGTATTGCACAAGGCAGTCTGACTGCAGGAACGCTACAAAACTATATGACGAATATGCCTTATCGGGCTGTCAATCCCGGTATTACCTCCCACCACGTAGGTGGCTATACTCCCATTGATGCACAACTCGGTTTCCGCATACGCCCTTATCGCGACCTGCTCATTGACATCTACGGTGGTTATGCTTATCAAAAGAATAAACTCACTATGGTGGCAACGGCTGATTCTGTTACCTCTGCTTCGGCGGTAATGCTGCCCGGTATGTTCTCATATCTCTACTCCGACTACGGTTGCGGCAAGATTGGTGCGGCGTTCTCTTATCATTATCAGGATATCGTCACTGTCCATCTGTGGGGGAACTATTATTTTTGGAAGGCTCTCCGCCACGAGAATATACAGGACGGTTATTTCGACAAACCGGGTTATACACAGGTGGCTGTTCGTGAAGACGGAGTATATGACCGTGCTTCGTGGGATATGGGTTTGCGCATTGATGCGCGAATCGACAAGCATTGGTCGCTCTATAGCGACAACCGTTTCATTGGCAGCCGTACGGCTTTGGTCTCTGCGCCTGATGCCAATGGTTCGTTTGAACGGACTCTCAAACCGACTATCCAACTGAGTCTCGGATGCCAATATGAAATGGTGGTTGGCAGCAAATCTTTCCGCGAGAAGACCACACAGCCCAATTTGGTTGTATTTTTCCAACTCAACAACTACATCAATCGCCACAACGACATCTGGTACGGCTATCAGACGGAGGGTATCAATTTCCTAATGGGCGTAACCTACAAGTTCTGAATCAAAGGGAAAAAAGATAATCTAATGCTTCTGTGATGGAAGAAGCGGACAAGGTTTGATTGATAACCGGTTCGCCGATACGGCGCAGAAGGGTGAAATTAGGCAACAACGCTGCGTTTCTGCTATCAGCCGAAATGCTGTTTTTCTTATCCTGCGACATCAGTTCAAGAATACGTTTCGCCCCTTTGCAGTTGCAAGCGGGACGTCCGTAATAGTCCGACATCAGGCGGGTCAGTTGCTGTAGCGGTTTGCGCGGACAACCGAGATGTACCACACTCAGATAGAGTTCGGCAATCATGCCCCATAGGACACAATAGCCGTGCGGCGGTTGCGGTTCGGTGTGCTGTTCCAAAGAAAGCGACTCGATAGCATGTCCGACCGTATGCCCGAAATTCAATGCGTGGCGAAGCCCTTTCTCGTGCGGGTCTTCCGCCACAATGCGTTGTTTTTTCACAAGGCTCTTCTCTATCAGCGGAGCAAAGTCAGTTATCTGCTTCTGTGCCTCATCACTACGCACAGCCCGCATATATGTCTCTATATCAAATGCCAGCAATTGCTGCCAATCGCTTTCGGACGACAACAGGGCGTGTTTGAGCATTTCAGCAAACCCGCTGAGGAACTCCTGATCGGGAAGCGTTTGTAAAAATGCAGGGCAGATAATGGTCTCTATCGGTTCGGCAAAGGCTCCGATGCAATTCTTCAATCCGTGGTAATTAAACCCTGTCTTACCGCCGCTTGAAGCATCCACCATAGCCAATAGCGTGGTAGGGATATTCAGAAAGTCAATCCCGCGTTTGTAAGTTGCTGCGGCAAAACCACCCAAGTCGGTCGTCAGTCCTCCGCCTATGTTGACAAGCAGCCCTTGACGGGTGATATGATGTTCAAGGAGAAAATCCCATATCCGCTCCACCGTCTTGATAGACTTGTTCTCCTCCCCTGCAGGGATAGTCAGAAGCGGATATCCATTGCCTATCGAAGTAAGGTGGATATAAGGTGGATATAAGGTGGATAGCAGGCATATCTGTGTCTGCGGATAACGTGCCACAATAGGGACAAGGGAGGTATGCAGGTCTCGGGTAAAAAGCATTTCCTTATTTCACATCAGCATTGAACTGTATCTGCTGCGAGGTGAGAATATATGGCGAAACAATGTGCAGATCTGCGCCTTTGTTCAATCCGGCAGGTATCACCACCGTCTTGCTTGCGCCCGGCTGCAGTCCTGCCAAAGAAGTGGCGGATTGCGTGGTCCCTATAGCGAAGTATGCATCACGGTAAAGTGGAGCAACACCTTCGTTGACAACGGTTACCCATGTCTGTTCGCCGTCTGTTTGGCATTCCGTTACGCGGAAACAATAACCGCTTGCCATACCGGCTGACTTAAACCGCGCTGTCGTACCGTAACTGCCGCTTGGGGCATCATTGGCTATCATAAACGAAATATGATACTTTTTTGCCATCTCCTCCCATGTGTGTCCGTACATACCCGCTGGATTGAGAAAGTTCTTCTGATCATTGCTTGTGTAATAACTGATTTCCCCGCCGCATACACCGGTCTGCCACCGTGTGCCTTTGCCGATAGCGTTCCAGTTCTCCTCGTTGTAACCGTCCGATGAACCGATCTCGTGTCCCGCATGCATAAAAGAGTCGTCAAACAGCCCGAATGACAATGCCATAAGTGTCTTGTCTGCCACAATCGGGCTATATGACTCATCGGCTGCATCAATAGAGACAAGCCACGGAATACGCACTACGGATGCCATATGTTGGAGAAACTCTTTTTGGTAGGCTTTCGACGGGAAATTAGTACCGAGTTTAAGACCGGTACCATAAATATGATACTCCGACCAATGCCCGAAACCCACTTCGAGAAAAGCAATACGCGGGTCCTCGTTGTAGCGGGCTGCCAGATCTGTGTAGAACTGCTTCGTAAACCATTGCAGTTCGCTATTGCTCCAATCGGCATAATAGGTCGGTCCGTCCCCGCCCGGATTTTTGCTGTAGGTCTCTTTGTAGTCAGACAGTGCTTTGATGTATTGCGGGACGGCTGTTGCTCCTTTCGTACCGTCCACATCGGTGCTGCTGGGATACTCGTAGCGGAAACGGATAATCGCCTGGTGTCCACGCGAAGCAATATCATTCAATATATTCTCAAGATACGCCCAATTGTATTGTATTTTTCCGTCCTTTTTGCCCGTAACTACCTTGCATGGGAGGCAATAGTGAAACTCCAGACTGATGGAAGATTTATATTCGTTGATACGGCTGTGCGACGGCCACATCACAAGCCCCGTCATCGGCTGGACGGCATCTACACGGCTGCTTACCGCCACGCGATGCGTATTATCGGGTATGGCAGGTGCGGAAAAAGTGATACTGTCCAAATCGGAAACGGTGTATTTGCCGTCTTTCCAAAGGTACATCTGTGCCGGACAAGTTGAGGAAAGAAATAGGGCTGCAAGTGCCAAAAGAGTGTGTTTCATAGAGTATGTGTTTTTGTAAACCGATTATTTTTTGTACCTTTGCAGGGAATATCGGTTGCAAAGATACACATTTTCAGGCAAATGGCAAAACGAAAAGTTAATTTTTATGTCGTATGGCAAGGACGCACTCCGGGAATATATACCTCGTGGACGGAGTGCGAAGCGCAAATAAAAGGCATAGCCGCCAAATACAAAGGATTTGAAACCCGACAGGAAGCCGAAAAAGCCCTTTCGGATGGTTTCGAAGCATATCTTGTGCCAAAGGGGAAAACGGAAAACAACACTATCGCCACTGCCCGATACAAACCGGTATATCCCGCTTTGGCAGTGGATGCTGCCTGTTCGGGAAACCCCGGTGTATTGGAATTTAGAGGCGTGATAGCCGACACCGGTACAGAGGTCTTCCGCAGGGGACCCTACAAGGGGGGGACCAACAACATCGGTGAGTTCCTCGCCATCGTCTTGGGCTTGGCGTATCTCAAACAGCATAACCTGCCTTGGGTATTGTATTCCGACAGCCGAACCGCTCTGGCATGGCTGCGCAAAGGAAAGGCACAGACCAAACTCGAATGTACACCCAAAAACGCAGAACTGTTCGATATGTTGCGGAAAGCCGAACAATGGCTTGCCTGCAACACCTATACCACCACTATCTATAAATGGGATACCGAACATTGGGGTGAAATACCCGCTGATTTCGGCAGGAAATAACAAGATACAATCCGTTCAATCCACTTGTATGTCGGGTACCTCGTCCTGACTGGCGGCAATAGTCTCGTTCTGACGGTTGCGCAGCGAGACCTGCTCCCTGCTCACGCACATCATAATACCGAAATAGACACTGGTTATCAGCACACTCGTACCCCCCCGGCTGATAAGCGGCAAAGGCTGACCGGTTACTGGTCCCAGACCGACCGCCACAAGCATGGAAATCAATGCCTGGCAGGTGAGCATCAGTGCCAAACCCATCACCATCAGCATAGAGGCATCATCGCCGTAGCGGGTAGAGATGAAACAGGCACGGAAAAGCAGCCACAGGTAGAGCGCAATCACCACCAATGCCCCCACTATCCCCGACTCTTCCACAATAATGGCATAAATATAATCGGCATACGCAAGCGGCAGATAATCACGCTCTTTGCTGTTGCCGGGAAACACACCGAGAGGAGATTTGCCACCACGGGCTATGGCAACATTGGCATACGCCTCCTGACGGTTCTCATCGGTGATAACGAAAGTGGCGGTATCGCTGTCCGCCTTGTCTGCAAACAACTTGCGGTCAATACGCTTCACCCATGTCTCGGCACGCCCGAAAAGTCCCGTCATCTCACGGTCTCGGCGGACAAAAGCGAACTCTACCACACAATAACCCAATACAAGAAAAACGATGGCGATACCTGCCGTAAAACCCCAGAACTTGAACGGAATACGTGCCAGAATCCACAGCAGAAAGACAATACCGCAAATCAGGATGGCTGTGGAGAGGTTGCTCGTCATTACGGGCAGTGCCACCACTGCGGCTATACCGAGTGTCCAAAAGAAATACTTGCGCTTGTCCCCCTCGGTCTTGATGCGCGAGAGCAGGTCTGCAACCACGATAATAAGCGACAATTTCGCCAACTCGGATGGCTGAACAGTGAAACCCGCAATGCGTACCCAACGTGTGGCACCATTGAGCGTTACGGCAAACGGATTGCCCGGAATGAGCAGCGAATAGAGCAATACTATGGAAAGCAGCAACAGCACATATCCCCCGATCCGAATGATATAGGACGGCAGAAACTGCACAAAGAAAGCAATCGCCACACCCAAAGCGATAAACACAATCTGTTGCCCGACAGGACCGAGTACGGAATGTTTCTGATAGACCAACATACTCGATGCCGAGAACAGTGCAATAACCGCCACCACAATCATCGAGATATAAATCGCCCACAACCCCTTGTCTGTATTTTGTAAGTTCGGTAGTTTCATCGTTTTTTTATTAAAACCGTTAAAAATCTCCGTTAGTCAGCCGTTAATTTTTGTGTTGAATTTGTTATAGGATCGTTATAGGTTGGTTATAGGATAGATATGTTAAAAAGTTTATCCACCTTATATCCGCCTTACTTTTGCATACGCTATCCACCCGTCATCCACAGAACATCCACCTGTGTCGGACATATCTGCTTTCCCTGTTTTTTCCCTGATGTTACCCTGAGGATAGGCGGCTATTCTGCAGAGTGGTTGCGGAGAATTTCCACCGAGCAGTCGCGCCAATGCTGCAGGTAACCTGCCGTCATCTGCATATTGCGCATATCGCTGGCATCCCATACGGGAAGCCCCCACCAGCCGTCTGCCTGCCAGTACTTGAGTTGTCGGCAGCGGCTTTGCAGCACATAGACTACCCCGTAGTAGCGATTGCCGATACGGAAACGGTCGAGACAAAGCAGGCGGTGGTGCTGCGGATTAACGATGATATTGCGCCACACGATGTCCGCCCGCTGTAGCGGTTCTGCCTGATAGACATCGCCGTGCAGGTTGATCGTTACCGAGTCGGCATAGATGGCATAGTCGGGTTGCAGATTGACAGGGCGGTTGGTTTCGATAAGCAGCACCTCGTCGCGATAGACAAAACACAGCGAGTCGGGACGGAAAGGCAGGTCGCGCAGTACGCTTTCCGCAAACCGCCTGCCTTTGTAGTTGCTGAGGTTGTCCGCCGAAATAAAATGCGCCCCGTACGAGCCGTCCGACATATTCTGCTCCATCTTCGGCTGGTCGGTAAAATGCCAATAGATATGCGACAAGTTGTCCGTTATGCGTCCCGTTTCCGGTGCATATTGCCAGCGGCCGCCCGACGACAGCCCGTGTACACCTGCACAGGAAGTGAGCAGCCCGAGCAGGGCTATCCATAAAAAGTATTTGTATCGTGTTGTCATTTGCTGTATTCTTCGATTCGTTTTTCCAGCATCTCCACTTGGTGCGGGAGCAGGTCGCCTTTTTCCGCTGCCTCACGGAAAACAGGCAGATATTTCTTCCACATATCCATACCGTAGTGCTGCACCACGACCCAGACGGCAGAGGTGGCATCGCCTATCTCTTTTTTGCCCAACCAGCCGCGTGCGGTGTAGAGCGAGTCCACAAAATGCATGTGGAGCGTGTCGGTGCGCAGCATCTCGCGGCAGAGACTGTCTTTCTCGGGCGCATTGGCATAGTAGGCTGCCACATAGCGGTGGCGGATAGACTGATCCTCGTCCCAGATTGCCATCAGTTGGTCGTACAGCGGGTGTTCGTAAGCGGCTACCGCCCGTGTATAGCGGGCTTGGCTCTCGCCGGCTATCGTCTCCCAGCGGGGATCGCTGTGCAACGCTTGCAGATCCGCATCTGCATCCAGTCGGCGGCTGTACCATTCGGGGAAACGCTCCAGCATAGTTCCGAGACGTTTGAACGCTTCGTCCGTCTGCCCCGCCTTGGCGGCACAACAAGCCGCATTGTAAAAATTGTTGCTGCCTGCGCCCTCACACATCAATGCTTCCCCGTACAGGGCGGAAGCAGCAGCATAATCGCCCGCCATATAGCACGAATCGGCTTGGTGAGCCAGCGACAACAACTTACCGGACGGAGCCAGCGCCATACCCGGCAATACACTTGCTGCCAACAACAATCCTACTGCTAAAATCTTGGTATTTTTCATATTCTATGCATTATAATTTCCGAACAGCCGCCATAAATTGTTCGCCGCGGTCTTCGTATGACTTAAACAGATCGAAACTTGCACAGCACGGTGAGAGCAGCACCGTATCGCCCTCATGTGCGGCTTGATACGCCCCGACCACGGCATCGTGCAGGTTGTCGGTGTCAATAATCTTCAGTCCGAAGCCTCCGAAATGTTCGCGCAGTTTCTCGTTGTGCAGTCCCATAAAGACCAGCGTATGGCATTTCTTGCGCACTAAGTCGTCTATCTCGGAGTAGTCGTTGCCCTTGTCCTTTCCGCCGAGGATCAGCACAGTCGGCGTGGTCATCGATTCGAGGGCGTACCAGCACGAATTGACATTGGTCGCTTTCGAGTCGTTGATAAACCGCACGCCGCGAATGGTTGCTACATATTGCAATCTGTGCTCCACACCGGCGAACTGCTGCAGGCTCTCGCGGATGACATCGTTCTTAATGTGCAGTATCTGTGCTGCTATTGATGCCGCCATAGAGTTGAGTTGGTTGTGTTTGCCTTTCAGACTCAACTGCTCCACCGGCACTTGCAACGGTTCTGCGACATTGACCATCAGGTTATTATGTTCAATCCACGCAGCATTCACGCCGCCGATATTCTTTGCCGACTCACAGGGTGTCTCGAAACCGAAAGGATAGAGCGTCGCACCCGGACGCAGTTTGTGTATCTCCTTATCAATCACGGGGTCTTCCGCCCAGTAGATAAACGCATCGTCCTGGGTCTGGTTCTGCGTAATGCGGAACTTGGCATTCACATAGTTCTGAAAATCAAATCCGTAGCGGTCGAGGTGGTCGGGCGTGATATTCATAAGAATGGCGATGTTCGCACGGAAATCGTACATATTGTCTAATTGGAACGACGAAAGTTCAATCACATAGTAGTCGTGCTTCTCATGTGCCACCTGCAAGGCTAACGAATTGCCGATATTTCCTGCCAACCCCACATTCAGCCCCGCACGGTGCAGAATGTCGTAAATCAGCGAGGTGGTGGTCGTCTTGCCGTTGGAACCCGTGATACAGATCATCTTCGCATCGGTGTAGCGAGCGGCAAACTCAATCTCGGAGATAATGGGCGTGCCTTGCGCCTGCAGTTTCTGTATCATCGGGGCGGTCAGCGGGATACCCGGACTCTTGATTACCTCGTCGGCATTGAGAATAAGCGACTCGCTATGCTGTCCGTCCTCCCATGCGATGCCGTTTTGGTCAAGCATAGCGCGGTATCCGGGTTTGATTTCCCCCATATCGCTCACAAAGACATCAAAGCCTTTTTCTTTGGCGAGTATCGCGGCTCCCGTCCCCGACTCGCCCGCTCCAAGCACTACTATTCGTTTCATAGGTTTTTAAGTTTTTGTTTCCGTCAACAGACGTGGTTTGACTGTTAAACGAATATAATTGAATCCTATTGGATGATATTTGTTCCTATCGTATCTTTAATGTCAGTATCGTCAATGCCGCCAATATCATCGTTACAATACAGAACCGCAAGACAATTTTGGTCTCGTGTTGTAACTCGCTGCTGCCTTTGAATTTGACGATACAGGTCGGGTCGTTGCGCAGCACCTGTTCCATCGAGGTACGATAGTGGTCGTGCAACGGCGTGCGTTTCCATACACGGATGTGTTTCCCGCGGCGTTTGGCGAACTTATACACCTGCGTTTGTACAATCACCGACACGCTCTCCATCAGAAATACTCCGCACAACAGCGGAACCAGCAACTCTTTGTGGATAATCACCGCACACACACCTATTATACCGCCGATAGTCAGACTGCCCGTATCGCCCATAAAGATCTGTGCGGGAAAACCGTTGTACCACAAAAAACCGACCAGTGCCCCCACAAACGAAGCCAAGAATACAACCAACTCCTCACTGCCCGGTATATACATCACATCGAAATACTCCGCCCACACATAACTGCCGCTCACGTATGCCAGCACTATCAACGCCACACCGATAATCGCCGAGTTACCCGCACACATTCCGTCCATTCCGTCATTCAGGTTTGCCCCGTTGCTCACAGCGGCTACCACGAATATGGTAAGCAGCACAAAGAATATCCACCCCGCACGATACTTGTTCTCTTCGCCAAGAAAAGAGAACATATCCGCATAGTTGAAGTTGTGGTGTTTTACAAACGGAATAGTCGTCTGCGTGGATTTCACCGCAGGTGTCTTGTCCACCACCGTGATATTGTTCTCCACGTGCGTACGGACGACCTCGTTCATTTTTACTTCCGGACTGTAACGGAGTGTCAGCCCCACTATCAAACCGAGTGCTATCTGCCCTGCTATCTTAATCCAGCCGTTCAGTCCGTCTTTGTTGTGGCGGAAAGTCTTGATGTAGTCGTCAGCAAAACCCAATGCCCCAAGAATAAGAGTGGTGATAAGCATCAGTATCATATATACATTGCTCAGTTTCCCCATAAGCAGGCACGGCAACAGAATACTGACGATAATCACTATTCCCCCCATCGTCGGCACACCTTTCTTGGCTACGTTGAACGGATCGGTTTTCTCGTCGCGCTGCGTCTCGGAGATATGTTTGCGCTTCATCAGACTGATGAAATACTTGCCAAAACAGATACTCACCAATAGTGCCAACACGCCTGCCACAATCGCACGGAACGATATATACGTCATCAGCCGCGCCCCGGGCAGTTCGCTGAAATATGTAAACAATGAATAAAACACGGTTCTAATTATGAATTATGAATGAATAATTATGAATTAACGGCGTTTTTGTGTTAATTTATGGATGCCCCATTCTTATATATTTGAATAATTTTTGATCATATTTGGAGCAAAAAGATAACGTCTAATTACACGATAATTAACGTTCTTATACTTAGCAGTATTTCCGTATCACCTCGTGGTCGTCAAAGTGGTGTTTAACGCCTTTGATGATCTGGTAATCTTCGTGTCCTTTGCCTGCCACGAGTATCACATCACCTGCTTGTGCCAGTGTGCAAGCCGTCTTGATGGCGGTTTCTCGGTCTTCTATCACAAGCGTCTGTTTTAGTTCCTCTTCGCTCAGACCTGTTTCCATATCGTGCAGAATATCCATCGGCTCTTCGTCGCGCGGGTTATCCGAAGTCAGTATCAGTTGGTCTGAACCGCGTTTGGCTATCGCCGCCATCATCGGGCGTTTGCCCTTGTCGCGGTTGCCGCCACAGCCCACCACGGTAATAAGCCGGCTGCCTTTCTTGCGTATCTCGTTGATGGTCTGTATCACGTTGTCCACCGCATCGGGCGTATGCGCATAATCCACTATCGCCGTCCAACCTTTTTCGCTGCGTATCGTCTCGAAACGTCCGTTCACGGGGCGCAGGGTGGACAGTACCCGCAGCACTTCCGTCTTGTCAAATCCGAGACACACAGCCGCACCGTATATACAGAGCAGGTTGCTTACGTTGAACCGCCCCACCAGCGGCACAAACACCTCTTGCCCGTTCACCTCCAATAGCATCCCGTCGAAACCCTCTTCCAGTATCTTTGCGTGGTAGTCGGCGATTGCACGGACAGAATAGGTATATACTTTTGCACGGCAGTTCTGGGTCATAACCAACCCGTTCTTATCGTCTTTGTTCGTAATGGCAAAAGCCTCTTTTTTCAGTCCGTCGAAGAGACGTTTTTTCGTGTCGCGGTAGTTGTCAAACGTCTTGTGATAGTCGATATGGTCGCGTGTCAGGTTGGTAAACAACGCCCCGTCGAAATCCAGTCCCGCAATACGTTCCTGCGCAATGGCGTGGCTGCTCACTTCCATAAAGGCGTACTCGCACCCCGCATCTGCCATCCTGCGCAGCAAACCGTTCAATTCAATCGCATCGGGGGTGGTGTGCGTGGCAGGAATCGCCTCATCTCCCACATAGTTCACCACCGTTGAGAGTAACCCCGCTTTATGCCCCAAGCCGCGCACCAACTTATAGAGCAGTGTGGCGATGGTGGTCTTTCCGTTCGTACCTGTTACCCCCACTAATGTCAACCGCTTGCTCGGCTCGCCGAACCAACGGCTTGCCAGCAGACCGAGAGCATAATCGGTGTTCTCTACAAGGATATAGGCCGTGCCGGCCGTCGTTGCTGGCATATACTCCGCATTGCTCAGCACCACGGCGGCAACACCTTTTTCTACGCACGAGGCTATGAACGTATGCCCGTCCACTGCCGTTCCCGCTTGTGCCACGAACAAATCACCGCGTTCCGCCTTGCGCGAGTCGAACTGTATGTCCGCTATCTCCTTATCGGTACTCCCGACCACCTGCTTCACCTCTATGGCCTGCAGCAATTCCCTAAGTTTCATATTATAGTAGCATTTACTTCAATATACCCTCGTTTATTTTCTTCTATTTTTCTTGCCGCTTGTGGCAAAGGAACATCATATATAATGCTGGTTGATCATATAATTCTCTGTAAAAAAACAAATAATTAACGGCTAATTACACGGTGATTAACGGAGAATTATAATCGTACTTAATGGGAAATTTCCACCTATCTCTTCTCTAACACCCGGTTCCCTTCCTCATCGAACACATAGCACCCCATACTCGCCATCGTTTTTTCAGCAATCTGCCTTACCACCGTACCGCAGTCCATACCGGCATCGTAATACACGTAATGGGCGGGGTCGTTGATAACACATATACACGTGTATTGCGGATCTTCTTCCGGAAAATAACCCACAAAAGTCATTCTGTGCCGTCTGCCTGTGTAGCGTCCGTTGATGAGCAACTGTGCCGTACCGGTCTTCCCCGCTATGTGTACAAGGTCGCTTTGTGCCTTGCGCATTCCATACGGGTTCACCGATGCTGTCCCCAAACGGTTGTCCCACACCACATCGTGCAACGCACCCTGTATATCCCGCAGCGTGGACGAACTGCAAATCGATGACTTCACAGTCTCTGTACTGTAGCGTATCACAGTCTCGCCGTTCTGCTGTATCTCTTTTACCAATACGGGGCGGATCATCTTGCCGTCGTTGGCAATGGCATTGTAAAACATCATTATCTGCATCGGACTCATCTCCACCGAATAGCCGTACGACATCTTACTCAGCGTTACGGTATCTTTGGGTATGTCAATGCGGTTCTGCTGTGCACCGGGTATCTCGCAATAGACGCTGTCCAACAAACCCATTTTGCCTATTCGGTTCACAAATTTCTTCGCACTCCCCTCGTAGGCGTGCGTAATCAGTTTCGCCATTGCGATATTGCTTGATACCGCTAAGGCTGAACGCAATGTATAAACCGTGTCGTGCGGGTGGGCGTCTTTGTGACGGACTTTGATATAGGTCCAACCGTCTTTATATACACGTACCGTGTCGTCTATATCCGCTTTGCCGTCGTCCAACGCTGCCATCATGGCTATCGTCTTGAAAGTCGAACCGGGTTCCATACGTGTTACGGCATGGTTCTTCATTTCATAATAGTCCCCGTCTTCTGCACGGTCCAGATTCGCAATCGCTTTCACCTCACCCGTATGGGTTTCCATCAGCATACAGCACCCCCATTCGGCACCGGTCTTCTGCAATCGGTCATACAGGGCTTTTTCGGCTATATCCTGCAAATCGGTGTCTATCGTCGTTAACACGTCCAACCCGTCTTCCGCCTCTTCTATGGTAACATACTCTGTCCGACCGCCGATGCGCTGCCTCGCACTGAGACCCTCACGCCCGCGCAACTCCTCTTCAAACGCTTTCTCCAAACCCGCATTGCCGTAACCGTCATCACCGTAAATACTGCCTATCGTACGGCTTGCAAGGTTTCCGAAAGGCTTAATGCGCTTGTGCTGCGCCTCAAAAAGAATACCGCTTTTATATTTCCCCAAGCATATCGGGTACGACTGTTCCAACTTGCGCTTTTGCAGGTAATCAATGCGCTTGGGGGCTATCCTCAAACGGCTCTCGCCATTCCTGTATGCTTTGGAAATCAGTTGCTTGTACTCTGCTGCACTGCGGTCGCCGATTATTCTGCTCAGGTTGGCTGACAACGAATCGATGCTCTCTTTATATAGTTTGCCGTTCTTTTCATGCAGTGCGGGCACGCGCGTATCCATATAAACATAGTACTGCGGCATACTGCTTGCCAACAGGTTGCCGTGACAGTCAAGTATATTGCCGCGTGTGGCACGAATTGGCTGATTGACCGCCACCTGCTTGTCAGCAATCGCCAACCAACGCTCGCTGTCAAACACCTGTATATAGACTATCTTGCCTATCACAGCCGCAAAACCCAACACAATCACACTGAATATCAGTGCAAAACGCAATATCGTATTTCTCTGCTCGTCCGACAATATTAATTGTTAATTATTAATTGTTAATTCGCACCGGCGGTGTCGTGTTCTCTTTCAAATCGCTGCCACACTCCTCAAGGGTCTTTGCAATCTCCGATTGACGCGTAGCGTTCACCCATTGGGCACTGATAGTCAGGTACTCGAACTTCGCATCCAACATTTCTTTCTTCGTATCCGTCAGCTTGTGCTGCTGATACATCGACTGATAACCCGAATATATATATATGAATATCATCACAATAATCAGCACAATCAGTTTGTACTGTTTGCGCAGTCCTTTGCTCAGCAGTTTCTCACCGTTAAGCCAACTCTGTATATCGTGCGTATTCATTATTGTTATAGGATATGTCTCCTAAGTAAGGTGGATGGCAATCGTTTCTCATTCTGCAAGCCCCCTATTTTTTTTGGGGGGGAGTCTTCTCCGCCACCCGCAGTTTCGCACTGCGGCTTCTCGGATTGCGTGCCACCTCTTCCTCACTGGCCGTCAGACCTTTTTCTATCACTCTGAAAGGGGTGAGTATGTTCCCGTAAAAATCCTTCTCTATATTCCCACCTATGTTACCCGACCGCAGGAAATTCTTTACCAACCGGTCTTCCAGCGAATGGTAAGTCAGTATCGCTATCCGACCGCCGGGATTCAGCAGGTCGCGTGCCGCAACCAGCATCTCTCTTAACGCACCCAGTTCGTCATTCACCTCCATACGCAATGCCTGAAACAACCGTGCCATATCCTTTTTCATTCCTGTCGGCACCTCAATCAGCCCATTGTCAATTACGCATTGCGCATTGTGCATTACACATTCTACCAACTGCTCCGTCCTTGTTATTGCCTCCTTTTCCCTTGCACGCACAATCGCTTTCGCTATATGCCGCGAATTCTTCATCTCCCCGTACAAATACAGCACCCGTGCCAACTCTTCCTCACTGTAAGTGTTCACAATGTCGGCTGCCGTGCGTTTCGCAGATCGGTTCATACGCATATCCAACAACCCCGCAAAACGGAAACTGAACCCCCGCTCAGCCTCGTCAAAGTGATGGAAACTCACACCTAAATCCGCCAGCAACCCGTCTATCTCTTCCACCCCGTAATAGTCCATAAAGTTCTTCAGATACCGGAAGTTCCCGTGTACAAACTGCCACCGCGCATCATCTAACAGAGAAACACCTGTTCCTCTCTTCCCCTCGTTGAGGGCGGAGGAGGAAATTATATTCCTATATGCGTCCATATCCTGGTCAAACGAGAACAGCCGCCCCTGTTCGCCCAACGCCGCCATAATGGCTCGCGAATGTCCGCCACCGCCGAAAGTTACGTCCACATACGTCCCCCCTGACTGTATGTTCAGTCCCTCTATCGTCTCACGCAACATCGCCGGTATATGGTACACATTCCCCATAACTTATCCTTTCATCTTTCTCCTGATCCTGCTTGCCAAATCTTTTCCGTCAAGCCGTTTCTCGGCAAATTTTTCGGGACTCCAGAGCGCAAAACGATCAAGCATTCCCACAAACAGCACATCCTGCTGAACCCCTATCGCCTCCAGATTCTTCTTCTGCAGCAGAATACGACCTTGGTTGTCCATATCCAAAAACTCTGCGTCCGACATAAACTGCATAAGCAGCATCTGGTCTTCCGGATCCCATTCGTCCAACGCTTCGCGCAACTGCCCCACTTTCTCGTTCCACACCTGTTCCGGATAGAATATCAGACATTCGTTGTCGGTATCACGACGCATTACAATACATTTGCTTTCCGCCTCGTTCAGTATCTTCCGATATACTGATGGAACGAAAATGCGACCCTTCTCATCTGCCCGCGCCTCTATATTTCCGATAAATGTACTCATATTCAATTAAAAGGTTTGTTCAATGCGTTGGCGGGTGTATCAACCTGCAACACTGCCAAGCAATTCGTCTGTTCGCTATAATCGCAAGATAAAAATTTCTACGGTGTTTGTCTATAAAAACAGCTTGGATTTGTTAGGTCACCTTCTGTTTGTTATATCAAACTCGCATACTTCGTCATTAAAAACGTTGCAAAGATACAACTTTTATTTGAATTACCCCACTTTTCCCCACAAAAAAAATATCCACACCGTTTTCAACAACTTTTCAACAAATAAAATATCGCACAATATACACAAAATCAAACAAATATATATTTTATAAACATTGTGGAGCAAAGTGGTGTATTTACTGGGAACAGGGATATTCGGCGTGTAGTACAAAATAGGCTAACGGGTAGTACAAAATAGGCTAAGTTAAGGAATAGGATAGAAAAGCAATACCTTCCGTATAACCGTATCGGGTTATTAACGGGTTATTAACGGGTTGTTAACGGGTTGTTCAGCATACTATCCAGATAGTATAATGGGCGTTTACCCTGCCATCGGCAACAACCTTACGGGGACGCGGACGCCACGTCCGCGGTCGGTTTGGCACAAACCGTATGACGATACTACGCTTGTGGAGACGTGAAGCGTAAGGCTGGTGCGCTTGCGCACTGAGTGCCGTAGCGACACAAAGCCCTGTGGACTGAGTAGAACGCCTTATCGTCTCGCATCGTCAAAGAGTAACTTTCGGGCTATTTTCTTCCATTTTTTCTCGCTAAGAGGCTCTTTTCTACGGTTTTCAAGGCGACAAATTTGTGTATATCAATAAATTTTGCGAACTTTGCAATCGGCTTGAGTACAAAATCTTCGTCCCGCTATTGAAACGGTTGGTATGGATATGGCTGTCTGTGGTAATCTGTGCTGTGTGTACAGCGCAGGAAACAATTCTTGTGGGCGATATACTCAACGAACAAACCGGAGAACCCGTAGCAGGAGCGAATATCTATTTTCAGGGTACGCAAACAGGCACTTCGTCCGACGCAAAGGGGGCTTTTATGCTCCGCACCGACCTGACGCGCAAACGCACACTCGTCATCTCGGCGGTGGGCTACCATACGCAGCGTTACCACATAGAACCGGGTACTATGGCGGGTATGCAGATTGCACTGCGAGAGAAAACCGCCATCATAGAGGAAGTGATTGCCACACCGGGAGAAAACCCCGCCATACCGCTTGTCGCTGCCGTACGGGCACACCGCAGACAAAACGATCGCACGTTGAAACCCGACCTGCAAACGCAAGCCAACAACGTAACAGAACTGTATATCAGCAATATACAAAAACGGCACTTGCAGCGGCAACTGTGGCGCAGCCTGCAATCGGGGCTGCTGACAACCGAGGATTCTACGTTTCTGCTGCCGCTCTACCGTGCCGAACAGGCAGTTTGTCTCCGCAGCACTGACATTCAGCCTACAGGTGAGAAACACGAACAAGCGTTGATACTGACAACAAACGACTACTCCGCCTTGCTCACCAACACGGGCAATCTCAATTTTTATCAGAACTCCGTTTCGCTTCTCGGACGGGCTTTCCTCTCGCCCTTGGCAGCATCGGGAACAACCTGCTACCGCTATTATCTCGCTGATTCCGTACAAACGGCAGCAGGCAAAACCTACGTAGTCGATTTCCGAACACGCAACCCGTTTTATGCCACTTTCAACGGCACACTCCGTATCGATTCAGCCACGTTGGCGTTAGTAGCAATAGAAGCAACCGTCCCCGCACAAACAAGCGTCAACTATTTGAGCAACATGCACATACGACAGTCCTTCGCCACCGACCACTCCCTGCTGAACGAAGAAATATCCGCACTCCTTGACTTTGCCGTCAAAACTGACACCGCACATCTTTTCCCCACTGTCTTATTAAAACATACAATAAAGATGACTTCCCCCTCCCCTTCAGAGAGGGGGCTTGCAGAAAGCGGACAAGCAGAATATGGAGAAGAGCCGATGCTGGTATCCCCTCTCTCTGAGGGACATGATGGGGAAGTCGGAGCAGGATTGGACAGCCTACCTATTATCCGAACAGCCCGATGGCTTGCCGCTATCATCACCACCGGCTATATCCCAACAGGCACATGCGTGGACATCGGGCATATCGAGGAAATCTTGCAGGTGAACCGGCACGAGACCGTGCACCTCGGATTGCCGTTCCGTACCAACAGAAAACTATGGCGCAATGTGTCGCTCGAAGCATCGGTGGGCTATGGCTTCCGAGACCATGCGTGGAAAGGACTCGGACGGGTGAATATCAACCTCCCTACCCTGCGCCGGAACATCCTTTCTTTGGAATACAGGGACCACTATGTCTGGACGGAAGTCGACGACTTCTCGCGGCTCCTGCGAGAGAACAGTATAGGCTGGAAGAATATGGATTTCACCGCCTATGCTTTCGAGGCATTGCATTCCAACACCGCTGCACACAACACCGCCGCACGGCAACGGCAGTTCCAACTGCGTACCGAAAACGACTGGACGGACAATCTCGAAACCACACTCTATGCCCGCTTCGGGCGAATGGGCTATGGCGACCCGATGACGGGCTACTATGCTATGCCCGACTATCATTACCAATCGCTCGGAGCAATCTTCCGCATTGGCTTCCGTGAACGCAAAGTGGATATGTATTTCCGCAGAGTGCATGTCTATAGCCAGTATCCGGTCTTGTATTTCGGGCTGGAAACAGGTTCGTGGCAAACCGGCAATATGGCGCACTATCGTATGTACGGGCGGTTGAATATGCTCCTGCGCCAGAGGGTAAACCTCGGTATGGGAGGCTCGCTCGATTGGGCATTGTCGGCGGGTATGGTCTTGGGCAAAGTGCCGTACCCGATGCTGCACCATTTTGAGGGAAACCAGGGCTATGCATACGACCCATACCGCTTTACGCTGATGAACAACTACCAATATGCCGCCGACCGATATATATCGCTGCACACCGAGTGGAACGGACAAGGTATCCTCTTCAACCTTATCCCCGGTGTGCGGTACTTGCGCTTGCGCGAATTGGTGAGTTTCAAATTGGCATACGGCTATCTCTCCGACCGGAACAATCCAGCTCATGCCGATTGGGCGGAAACCATTCTCCCCTCCCTCACAGGAACACCTCTGCCCTACATGGAAGTGGGACTCGGTATCGGCAATATCCTCCGCATAGGCGACCTCTATTCTGTGTGGCGGCTCACTAATCGCAATGACCCCGCTACACCTCTCTGGGCTTTGCGTTTTCGCTTGCATCTGTGGCTGTAGCAACGGCTATTGCACTTTGTAGTTGTCAATCTATAGACAATTTATCGCATATTGATACAAAATATACACCCAAACAATCATTCTGTTGTATAGTGTCCATTTAGAAACGCAATTTTTGGAGTATATTTTTGCCCCCTGTCAGCCCTTGTTGAGGGTACCGAAACAGGGGCTGACAGGGGGGCGCCCAAAAGAACCGTCCAAGGCAGATGCAATACAAAAGG
>DGIN01000023.1 GCA_002387325.1 Bacteroidales bacterium UBA4621
AGAAGCCGCGGGAAAGCGGTATAATATAGCCCGAAAGTTACTCTTTAACGACGCGGGACGCGTCGTCTCTACACGTTCCAACACGTCTCTACATATTTTCAAATGTCTCCATATGCTCCGACAGGCAAATTGCCGCGGGCGTGGTGCCCGCGTCCCCGGCGGAAGGGACTTATGGGTAAACGCTTTTGTTTGTGTTTTGCGGTTGTTTATGTTGTTGGTGTTTTCGGTTGTTTATGAATTTATGGAGAGTACTTGGCGGTTTGCATATTCCGAAAAAAAGCAGTAACTTTGCAAGCGAATTATAATGGGGCGGTGTTGCCCCGAGCAAAGGAGGATTATGGCTTCAGAAGACGAAATCAACTTGAATGCGGCGGAGTATAATGATGACAACATTATACACTTGGATGATCGTGAGCATATCCGCCGCCGTCCGGGAATGTATATCGGCAAATTGGGTGACGGTTCACATTCGGATGACGGTATTTATGTGCTTATCAAGGAGACTATCGACAACTCGATAGACGAGTTCCGTATGGGTGAGGGCAAGGTGATTGAGGTGACGGTGTCGGGTGGCAGTGTGCGTGTGCGTGATTACGGTCGCGGTATCCCTTTGGGTAAGATGGTAGATGCGGTATCGCTATTGAACACGGGTGGCAAGTACGATACGAAGGCATTTAAGAAATCGGTGGGTTTGAACGGTGTGGGAACGAAAGCGGTGAATGCGTTGTCGATGGATTTCAGTGTGCAGTCGTTCCGGGACGGCAAGACGCGGAAGGCGGTGTTCCACCAGGGGCATTTGGTGAGCGATACCGATGTGGTGGATTATAACGGACCGGAGAAGCGCGGGACGTGTATTGAGTTTACTCCTGACAATTCGCGTGGTCTGTTTGAGAATTACCAGTTCAGGGATGATTATATAGAAGAGATGATGCGCAATTATGCGTATCTGAATACGGGTCTGACTCTGCTATACAACGGCAAGAAATTCAGTTCGAAGAACGGTCTGCTAGATTTGCTGACGGAGAATATGACGACGGAGCCTTTGTATCCGATTATTCATCTGAAGGGTGAGGATATAGAGATAGCGATGACGCACACCAATCAGTCGGGCGAGGAGTATCATTCGTTTGTAAACGGTCAGCACACGATACAGGGGGGTACTCACCAGGCGGCTTTCAGAGAGGCGATAGGTCGGACGATAAAGGAGTTTTTCAACAAGAATATGGATATGGCCGATATCCGTAACGGCGTAGTCGGGGCGATTGCCATCAATGTAGAGGAACCTGTGTTCGAGAGCCAGACGAAGGTGAAGTTGGGTTCGAAGGATATGTCGCCCACGGGCGGATTGTCGGTGAACAAGTTTGTGAACGATTTTGTCAAGCAGCAGTTGGACAACTATCTGCACAAGCACCCGGAAGTGGCAGAGGTGATGTTGCAGAAGATACAAGATTCGGAGAAAGAGCGCAAGGCGATAGCGGGTATCACTAAGGCGGCTCGTGAGCGTTCGAAGAAGAATCTGCTCAACAATCCGAAGTTGCGTGATTGCCAGGTGCATTTCAATGATACCAAGCCGGTGAAGTCGGCGAAGAATGCGGACGACGACCTCAGGCAGGACAGTTGCATTTTCATTACGGAGGGTTTGTCGGCTTCGGGTTCGATTACGAAGAGCCGCGATGTGCGTACGCAGGCGGTGTTCTCTTTGCGCGGAAAACCGCTTAACTCGTACGGACTGAGCAAGTCGGTAGTGTATGAGAACGAGGAGTTCAACTGTCTGCAGTCGGCACTGAATATAGAGGACGGTTTGGACGAGTTGCGTTACAACAAGGTGATCATTGCAACGGATGCGGACGTGGACGGTATGCATATCCGGTTGCTGATGCTGACGTTTTTCCTGCAGTTTTTCCCGGATCTTGTGAAGAAAGGGCATGTGTACATTTTGCAGACGCCGCTTTTCCGCGTAAAGGACAAACAACAGGTGCGGTACTGCTATAGCGAGGAGGAGCGTCTGCGTGCGATAGAGGAGATAAAGAATCCTGAGATAACACGATTCAAAGGACTGGGAGAGATTTCGCCGGATGAGTTCAAAGGGTTTATAGGCAAAGAGATGCGTCTTGACCAAGTAACACTCCGCAAGGAGGATGCGGTGGGCGATTTGCTGGCGTACTATATGGGTAAGAACACCGCCGAGCGGCAGAATTTCATCATCAATAATCTGGTGATAGAGGAAGACGACGTGGATTTTTAGTTTAGAGTTGAGAGCAGTTGGAAAGTGAAAAGTTTATAGTTTTGCACGTACTACTCCCAACTTAAAAACACTCTACTGCACTAAACACTCAACATTTAATTCTAAACGAAATTGGAAGCCTTAATTCCCCTTATATTGTTTGTTTTGCTGGGCATCGGGATATTGATTGCCTTTGAGGTGCGTGTCCGCAAGGATGCGAAGGCGGGCAGGACGCCCGAGCCCGGCACCGATGGCGAGTGCTGCGGTCAGCATTTGGTTTGCGAGCGCGAGACACTCTTGCAGACCAACGCCAAGGCAGAGTACTACGATGATGAGGAGTTGGACGCATTGTCGGGTATTCCTGCCGATGAATACACCCCCGCCCAGTGCAAACAGATAGAAGATGTATTCGATACACTGCAAGAGAAAGATGTAGCGGGCTGGGTGCGTAGTCTGCAACTGCGCAATATAGAACTGCCCGCCGAGGTGCGCGAAGAAGCCTTGCTGATAGTGCGCGAGAGAAGAAAAGCGGCAAAACAGTAGTGCCAAGTTTGGAATTTGCAGATTTTTTCTTTCTATAATACCAGCCGCATTGTAAAATAGTCCAAAAAGATAGAAGAAATTTTCAAAATAAGCATATTCTATTGTGCGAACAGGACGAAAAGGGTACTTTTGCAAAAAATCTATTTAGCAGAAGTATGACTATGAAAAAGATATATCTTGTCTTATTCGGTTTGTGTTTGTCAGTAGGCGTTTCTCTTCCGGTGCATAGTGCGCAGTTGTGGCACACAAGCGGTATGCGTAGCGAGTGCGTGCTTTTTGAGCGACACACATGGAACGCTGCGGATGCCGTGGACGAAGAACCGGGTTACAGCCGTCGCTGCTATGTCTATACCGATTCGGTGTTTATTCCCGAAGCGTTGGAAGGCAAGTGCTTTACCCTCTCTTGCGGGGCTGCCAATCAAGAGGCGTGGGTGTATGTGAATGGTGATTCTGCCGGTTACCACGCCGGCGGATATACCGCTTTTGCGTTTGATGTTACCCGTTTCTGCCGTGTCGGACAAAGGAACGATGTGCGTATTGTGGTAAGCAACGAGTACAACGAGAATATACCGCCCCTATCGGCTGACTTTACATTTTTCGGCGGGTTGTACCGCGATGTGGTGCTGACTGCGAGTTCGCCGTTGCATTTTGCTACCACGCACTTTGCTACCCGCGGGGTGTATGTATCCACTCCGTCTGTCTCACAAGAGAAAGCCACTGTGCAGATTGAAGCCTTGGCAGAGGGGAAAGGCAGAATGGAGTTCGTTGTCAGCGGACACGGTTGTAGCAAGACTATCCGAGCATCGATAAAACATGGCAAGGCAATGGCAGAACTGACCATTCCTGCACCGGCGTTGTGGACACCCGATACACCTAATCTCTATACGGTGGTGTGCCGTCTGTATGACAAGCGCGGGCGGCTGCAAGACGAGGTGACAGAGCATTTCGGCTTGCGGTGGTACGGGTTTGGCGAGGACGGTATGTTCTACCTCAATGGGGTGAAAACCAAACTTATCGGCACCAGCCGTCATCAGTGCTACAAAGGTCTGGGCAATGCACTGCTCGATTCGCTGCAACGCAAAGATATTGAACTTATCAAGGCTATGGGCGCGAACTTCCTGCGTGTGGCGCACTATCCGCAGGGAGAGTATATTATGCACCTGTGCGACAGTATCGGTTTGCTCTGCTCTGTGGAGATTCCGCTGGTCAATGCCATTACCGAGAGCGAGGCTTTTGCACAGCGTTGCGAGGATATGCTTGACGAGATGGTATGGCAGAACCGCAACCACCCGTCGGTGGTGCTGTGGGCGTATGGCAACGAGATACTGCTCCGCCCGCCGTTCAAAAACGATACTGCCCGCCATAATATCTATTGCGAGCATGCTGCGGCTCTCTGCCGTCGGCTCAATGCGCATCTCCATGTGTTAGACCCCGCCCGACCGACAATGATTGTTCTGCACGATAATTTCAAGGAGTACAATAAATATGGTTTTCCTCTGGCTGCCGATGTGGTGGGACTGAATATCTACAGTGGTTGGTATTCGGGTATCTTCTCCGGCTTGGATAGAACCATAGAGCGTGTGCATACGGCTTTGCCTGGCAAACCGCTGTTGCTTACCGAGTTCGGCGCCGACTGCGATCCGCGTATCCGTACCGCTTTCCCTGAGCGGTTCGACTACTCGATGGATTACGCTCTGCTTTTCCATAAGCATTATCTGCCATTTATTCTGAATTGCGATTACCTTGCGGGCGGTATGGTTTGGAACTACAACGATTTCCATTCCGAGGCGCGTCTTGGGGCATTGCCGCACTACAACTGCAAAGGACTGGTTACTTCCGACCGCCAGCGTAAACTGACCTATTTCTATTATCAGTCTGTGCTGCGCAAGGACAGTGTCGGACTGCATGCGAAAGATACATTGCAGCAGATGTTACGCCTGCCGCAAGCGACGTCTATGCCGTTGCGTGTCAATATGGGCAGCCGCTGTTTCTTTACGGACGATAGTGCGCATATCTGGCAGCCCGAGCAGGCGTACCAAGAGGGTGGCTGGGGCTACGTAGGCGGGGAACCGTTTACCAAGAAAACCAAGTACGGGCAACTGCCTTCTGCCGATGTGGATATACTCGGTACTGACCAAGACCCGCTTTATCAGACTGCCCGTGTAGGGATAGAGGCGTTCCGTGCCGATGTACCTGCGGGCAAATACAAAGTAGTGCTGCATCTGGCGGAGTTGGAGAGCGAAGAGCAGGAGCAGATGTCGGTTTACAACCTTGGCAACGAGGCAATAGATACGGGCTTCCGCGGAAGGGAAATGATGGTGCAAGTACAAGATACCGACCCCGTTACGGTCAACCTCACCCGCCAATACGGCAGATACCGTGCTGCGGAACTGCACTACACGGTGGAGGTCGAGGGCAACGAGGGTATACATATTACTTTCCGTCCCATTAAAGGCGAGACTATCCTCAATGCCGTAGAGATAGTCAATTTGTAAATGTGTAAATTAGCAAATTTGTAAATTAACGGAGCATATACTCATTTACAAATTTACAAATTCTTGCGATATGCACTCGGCGTCATACCGTAGCGTTTGCTGAAACAGCGGATAAAGTAACTCGGGGTGTTGTAACCTGTTAGGTAGGCTATTTCGGCAATAGATTTCTCTGGTGCGTCTTTTAGCAGGGTAGCGGCGCGTTGCAGGCGCATTTCGGCTATCAGTTCGTTGGGTGTTTTCCCCGTTGCGTCTTGTAGTTTGGTGTATAGTCCTGTGCGGCTCATACACATTTCCTGTGCTAATCTGTTAATATCAAAATCCGCGTCATCGAGGTGTGCCTCGATGATGTTCTGTACTTGTGTGGCAAACAGGAAACGTTCGTTTTGCAGCCGCTCGCGCATCTGGCGCAACTGCTCGTTTTTCTTTGCCAACTGTGCTTCCTGTTCGGCTATTCGGGCTTTCGTCTTGCGCAAAGCACGTTGCAGAATGTATCCGCCAATTGCCAGTACTGCGCAGACAATCAGGGTGATAAATAATGTTTTTGCCCACCATGTCTCGTACCAATGTGGTTCTACAATGATGTGTAGCCGATAGGTGTCGCCTATGTTATCTTGCAGCAGGAAGTCATATTCTCCGGGTGTCAAGTTGGTATAGGTGGTGCTCTGTGCGGCGGTGGCAGGGAGGCGGTTGGTGTCAAACCCGTCCAATCGGTAATAGAGTTGAGGGCGCAGTATGTTGCTGTACGATGAACTGCCGAATCGGATTGTCAGCACGTTCTCGTTAGGCTGCAGATACAGCGTGTCCAATACGGGCAGCCCTTGCGTAATCTGCCGCACATTGCCATCGCTGTTGCGGATGGTGATACCTACGGGGAATATATGTACCGATTCGCCCGGTGTCATTACGTCTTTTAGGCAGAAACGGCACATTCCGTCAATCCCGCCTACATAAACCATCCCTTGTGGGGTGGCATAGAGACTTTGCTCGGTGAGTATCTCAAGGGGAAAGCCCGTTTTGCCGGTCAGATAGCGCACGTCTGTGAAATCGGCAGACACTATGGTCAGACCCACCGAGGTGGCGATGATGTAGTACTCGGGTGTGGTTACTATGTCAATCACGCTGCGGCTGTCTAAGCAGGCATTGAGTTCGGCAAAAGGTTGCCAAACGCCTGCTTCCGGATTAAAGCGCAGAATGCCATCTATTGTCCCTGCTAATAGGTGTCCTTCGGTGTCGTTGCTGAATACATGGACGGGTTTCGGTATCGTATAGGCAGTGAGTCGGCGGGTGGGGATATGATAGGCGTAGGTCAAGTGCTGACGGGCAAACCATAGTATGGAGTCTTGCCGCCAGAGGTGCGCCAACTCGCCCGAGATATTGACTGAATCCAACACGGAAAACCCGCCCGTGCTCCGCCGCATCAGTCCGATACCGCGCTCCGTGGAGAAAAAAAGTGTATCTCCGTATGCGACTATTTCGCGCACGCGGTTATCGGGCAGACAGCCCTCTTCTGCGGTGTAGATGCACAGCCGTTGGGTGCGGGTGTCCATCGTGATGAGTCCGCCTTGGTGTGTACCCATATAGAGCAAGTGCCGTTGCTCGTCCAACAGGAGCGATTTGATCGCCGGTTGGGGTGTGGATGCATCTATGCGGATTTGTTCTATTGTGCCATTGGGGTGCAGTACGTTCAGCCCTCCGCCGTTCGTGGCAATGTAGATAGTGCCGAGGCTGTCGGAGACCATAGCGTTCACAATCGGATAACTGAGCGACTTCGATTGTCCTTTGCCCGTACTATAATAGGTGTAGATTGCGTGTCGTGGATTATACAGGTCAATCGCCCCGAAGAAACTGCCAATCCATAGTGTCCCCTGTTCATCGCAAGTGATAGCCCTGACGGAGAAGGGGTAATCATCGGGCATCCCTTGAGAGAATGGCTTGGGGTGCATATCAACGGCATCTATGCACATCAGTCCGCTGTAGGTACCAACCCAGTAGTTGCCTTCGTGGTCTTCAGCGATAGTACGCACGTCGCTACCGGCAATGATCTGTTGCCGGTAGCCCGTCGGACGCAGACACCATAGTCCGTCTGTGCGCGAGCATAGCCAGAGGTTCTGACGGCTGTCGCGGAAGATCTGTACTACAGAGGGTATGGCTATATGCTGCAACAGACGCCCGGCGGTGTTGTACAGCGATACCCCCTCACGGTTGCTGACAATGATCTGCTCTGCCGACTCATAGATAGCCATAGGGCGCGGAATAAAAAAGAGCGGACTGAGGGTCGTGCCGTTGTAGGCAAACAGTGTATCGCGTGCGGCTATCAGGAAGCGTCCGCGTCCGTACACAACGGCTTGTACACCGGCGGAGTCTATTACCGAGAGCCGCTCCGTGCGCAAGTCGAGCCGCAGGACGCTGCTTCCGCTGCGGAAAAGCAGATTGCCGTGGCGGTCGCCGCATACGGTATGGATATAATTGTTGCGTATAAGCGGGTTTTCCGTCTCGTCGCCGCGAAAGATACGGCAGTCGTTGCCGGCTATGCAGTTCAAGCCGTCCCGTGTGGCGACCCACATACGTCCGTACTCATCTTGGTAGAAGGCGTTGATACTATAGTGCGACAATCCGTCTTCCACGCCGAAGTGTTCCATCGACATTGGGCTGGCATACATTAGGAGAGACACTACGGACAAAAATGCAATGATTAGAACCCTTTTTATAGCAAAATCGTACAACATTTTATAATCGTTTTGATATGCAAAGGTAGCGTAATTTTGGGAAATATGCAAATTTCTCGGCTATTGTTCTTGCTCTATACCCGACAATACCGTAATACATTTATATTCTGTATTTTCCGTAGTTATCATACCCTACTGCTGACCTTACAATATCCATTACGGAGAAAAGACGTAGAAAGGACGTAGAAAGGAAATGGTTTTTCTATGCGGTTATGCACTTCGTGAACTGAAAGTGTATAAAATCCGCTCTCGTAATAAAAATCGGTATATTTATTTGTGTATCTCGAAAAATAGTCGTAACTTTGCACGCTTTTTCGGGTGTGTTGTGTCCGTGCGGATATAAAAACCACATAAAAGCATAATTATTAACGTTGAACTGGGCAGTGGCTTCGCGTCGGCAATGCGGTGCAAGCACGTCAGCGGTCGGCTAAATGCGAAACGTAAACGATGTCTGTCGGTTCAACCTAAAAACAAACAATAACTAATGGATACTTTAAGTTACAAGACAGTGTCGGCTAACAAGGCTACCGTTCAAAAGGAATGGGTGGTTATCGACGCTCAAGACCAAGTGCTTGGTCGTATGTGCACGAAAGTGGCTAAGTTGCTTCGTGGTAAGTACAAACCTTCGTACACACCTAATGTAGATTGCGGTGATAATGTAATCATTATCAATGCCGACAAGGTGAAACTGACCGGCAACAAGTGGAATGACCGCATCTATATCCGCTACACGGGCTTCCCCGGTGGTCAGCGTGAGATGACGCCCGCTCAGTTGCTTGAGAAAGGTGCAGATCGTCTGATTACCAAAGTGGTAAAAGGTATGCTCCCCAAAAATCGTCTCGGTGCACGCCAAATCACCAATCTCCACGTGTTTGCAGGTGCAGAGCACAATATGCAGGCACAACAACCCAAACAAATTGACATTAACACGCTTAAATAATAGAAGATATGGAAGTTATTAATGCATTAGGTCGTCGTAAATCGGCAGTCGCTCGTGTTTACGTTAGTGAAGGTGCAGGCAAGATTACGATCAATGGTCGCGACATCGAAACCTATTTCCCTTCTTCTATTCTCCGCTACATCGTTCTCCAACCCCTCAATAAACTTGAGGCTGCTGAGAAATACGACATCAAGGTAAATCTTGTAGGTGGCGGTTTCAAAGGTCAGGCAGAGGCGCTCCGTCTCGCTATTGCCCGCGCGTTGGTTAAAATCAATCCGGAAGATAAGTCCGCTCTCAAGGCTGAAGGCTTTATGACACGTGACGCTCGCGAAGTGGAACGTAAGAAACCGGGTCAACCCAAAGCACGCAAGCATTTCCAGTTCAGCAAACGTTAATTTGCACTGCAACTCCAAACCACGCAGACTCCTTCGGGACTACCGCGTGGTTCTTTCGATTACCTCAAAGCCGCGTTTTGCCGCTTGCTCTGCCGCTTGATGAAAGCAGAGTCGCAGGTTAATGGATCGTACGGAGAAATAAACAATAATTTATTCAAACAAACCAAAACATCAATCAAAATGAGAACAAATTTTGATCAACTTCTCGAGGCTGGCTGCCACTTTGGTCACCTCAAACGCAAATGGAATCCGGCAATGGTTCCTTATATCTATATGGAGCGAAACGGTATCCACATCATCGACCTCAATAAGACTGCCGTTAAAATCGACGAGGCTGCTGAGGCTCTGAAGAACTTTGCTAAACAAGGTCGCAAAGTACTCTTCGTAGGTACCAAAAAACAGGCACAAGAGGTTGTCGCACAGCACGCTACCGAGGTAGGTATGCCGTACATCACCGAGCGTTGGGCTGGTGGTATGCTTACCAACTTCCCCACTATCCGCAAGGCTGTCAAGAAAATGTCTTCCATCGACAAGATGATGACCGACGGCACTTTCGACAACATCTCCAAGCGTGAGAGACTTCAGATCACTCGTCAGCGTGAGAAACTTGAGAAGAACCTCGGCTCCATTGCAGACCTTACCCGCCTGCCGTCCGCTATCTTTGTGGTTGACGTTATGAAAGAGCATATCGCTGTAGCAGAGGCTAATCGTCTGGGTATTCCTGTATTTGGTATTGTGGATACCAACTCGAACCCTAACAATATCGATTTCGTTATCCCTGCTAACGACGATGCAACCAAGTCTATTGACGTGATTATGGCTGCTGTCTGCGATGCTATCAAAGAGGGTATCGAAGAGCGTAAGGTGGAGAAAGCCGACGAAGAGGCTGCTCAGGCTCAGGCTAACGCCGAGGCTCCCGCTCCCAAAGAGCGCCGTCAGCGTGTACGCAAAGCCGCTGCAGACAAAGCAGAGAAGGCTGAAAAAGCAGAGGACGCAGAGGCTAAAGCCGAGTAATGCATATTAATTGTTAATTTTAATTTTTTAATTGAATTTATGGCTGTTACATTAGCAGATATCAAAAAACTGCGCGACATCACGGGCGCAGGCATGATGGACGTCAAGAAAGCCTTGGAAGAGGCTAATGGCGATTTCGAAGTAGCAACAGACCTGCTCCGTAAGCGTGGTCAGGCTATCGCTGCAAAGCGTAGCGACCGTGTGGCAAGCGAGGGCTGTGTCCTGGCTAAAGCAGTAGATGGCTTCGGCGCTATCGTGGCTGTTAAGTGCGAAACCGACTTTGTGGCAAAGAACGCTGATTTCGTGGCAATGGTTAAGTTGCTTCTTGATGCGGCTATCGACCAGCGCCCTGCTGACCTGGCGGCTCTCAAAGCACTCAAAATAGGGGATTTCACCGCTGATGAAATCGTTACCGAGCGTTCCGGTGTTACCGGTGAGAAGATGGAACTCAGCGACTACACTTTCCTCTCTGCTCCCAAAGTAGATGCCTACAACCACCTGGGTAATAAACTCTCGTCGCTCGTTGCTGTGGCTAACGCAGATGCTGACCAGGAGACCGTTCACGGTATCTCTATGCAGGTGGCTGCTATGGCTCCTATCGCCCTTGATGCTGACCATGTCGCACAAGAGGTGAAGGACAAAGAGTTGGCTGTCGCTATCGAGAAAACCAAACAGGACGAGGTTAACAAAGCCGTTGAGAACGCACTCCGCAAAGCAGGTATCAATCCTGCACACGCTGATAGCGAGGAGCATATCGAGTCCAATACCGCTAAGGGTTGGCTCACTGCTGAGCAGGCAGAACAGGCACGTCAGATCCGTGCCAACGTTCCCGCTGAAGCAGAGGCTGCTATCAATATGAAGAAGGTGGAGATGATTGCTCAAGGTCGTCTCGGTAAGTTCCTCAAAGAGAACACTCTCGTAGAGCAGGCTTACATCATGAGCGATACCAAAGAGTTGGTAAAGGACATCTTGAAAAAAAACAACGTCCGGATTACCGATTTCCGCCGTGTAACCCTCAACGAGGAGTAATCTCTTTTCCTGTCAATAAAAAGAGGCTGCCTGACAAGTGTAGGCAGCCTCTTTTTCTATGTCTTTTTTCCGTAAAATTTATAGTATGGTGGGGATGCGGACGCTCCGTCCGCAGTCAAGTCGGCAAACTTGTTTGTTTTTTTCGATGTTTTTTAGACTTATTAGACACCCTCTTTATTTTTCACCAAGAAAACGTAAGAAGTTTGTTTTGTTGTTTTGTTTGTTAAGCCCTATTCGTCCTATTCGTCCCATTCGCCCTATTCGTCCTATTTGTCCAATTGGACTAATGGGCTGCTTAATGGAACTTCACTTACTTGAAAAATGTGAAGTTCACGCTGCCGTAAGCCCTGTGGAGGTCGAAATGCGGGTGATTGGAAAAGTCATAATCTTTGCCGTGTTCCAAGACGAACAACCCGTCTTGCTTGAGCAATTGTTTCTCAAATATCAAGTCGGGGAGGGTAGCCAATGTCTCTAAAGCATACGGCGGATCGGCAAAAATAAAATCATATTGCAAATGGCACGCATTGATGTATTTGAATACATCACCGCGTATGACGGTCATATTACGAATACTTAACTGCTTGCACGCAGAAATGATAAAATTCTGCTGGGTGTGTGCCAATTCCACGGCCGTAACTTCACTCGCACCGCGGCTGACAAACTCTATTCCTATACCGCCGGTACCTGCAAAGAGGTCTAACATCTCGCAGTCCTCAAAATCGATGCGGTTGCTCAAAAGATTGAACAGACTCTCTTTGGCAAAGTCGGTGGTGGGACGGGCGGTGATATTTTTAGGGGGCGCCAACCGACGCCCCCTAAATGTTCCGGATATGATTCGCATAATCGAATGAAGAACAATGGACAAAGAATAAAGAACGACACTTACTGATAATTCATCATTCCTAATTCTTCATTCATAATTAGATTACTCCCAATTGCCGGCGTTGTTGTTCGGTGCTTCCACGCTGCCTACTTTCAAGCCGGGATAATGCTCAAGTTTCTCCTCCTTGTCAATGAGGTTTACCAACTCTTGCTGGTTCAGATCTCCCAAATAGGTCTCAAATGGCGCACGTGCTTCAAACAGCGGAACACGGATGCCCTGACTGGTTGTATAGTTGTTGTTGACCTCAATCTCGTACTTCACTTTGTTGGTATAAGGAATATAAATAATATCACCGATAGTGTTCGCATTATATTCTCCTTTGTAGAGACTTTGAATCAGGTTGCTTTCGATAGTATCACGGCGGAAACCGCTCAAACCGTTTTCAATAACATCCTTATCGTTTGCCCAAATATAGGCATATAAATCTGCATCGCTGGCAAAAGTCTGCTTCTTGAGGGCTTTTTTCTTGGCTTCCTCAATAATTTTGGCGGCTTTTGGCTCGGTAAGACCTGCTTCTAATTGCTTGTCTGTCAGGCTTCCCTCTTTCATCACCTCTTTCTTGGTGGCTGTTTTCAGGAACAGAACCAGGCTGTCGGCATCTGCCATATAGCGACCGTTTTGGCGGTTATACTCCACCTCGGCAGTACGCAAATTAACCAAATTCTTCACTACAGCCACCTCACGGGCAGTACGTGTCTCCTCAAACTTAATCGGGGTAACAACGCTCACTACGCAGAAATAAGCCATTGCCACTGCTGCGATGCTGAGCAAAGTAATCATAATTGCTTTTGTTGCTTTCATCTTATCTGGTACAATTTTTGTGTTTCTTAATCAGAGCGCGTATTCATCGCATAAAATCGCCGCAAAGTTACGCTTTTTTTTTTATATGTGCAAAAAAAAGCGTATTTTTGCCACTGAATTTCAGTAGAGAGGAGAACGCATTATGGAAGACAGCAATAAAGTGCTATTTCAGATACTCACGGAGCGTTTGGAATTGTTGCGTCAGTTGGACAAAGAGGGCGATTCCGACCGCCGACGCCACGTGGCGAAAGAAACACAAATGCTCCACGCTCCACTGGCGCACAGACTCGGTTTATACCAGATCAAAACCGAGATGGAAGACCTTGCACTCAAATTTACAGACTACAAGACATACAAATACATTGCGCACGCTCTGAACGCCAAAAAGTCGGAGCGTGATGCCTACATCGCCCGCTTTATCGCCCCGCTCGAACAGAAACTCAAAGATGCGGGCTTTGTCTTCACTATCAAAGGGCGACCGAAATCCATCCACTCCATCTACCACAAGATGCAGGCGCAGAACTGCGATGTGGACAGAATATACGACCTCTTTGCCATACGTATCATTCTCGATTCGCCTGCCGACCGCGAAAAACAGGACTGCTGGCAGGTCTATTCACTCATTACAGACATCTTCCAGCCCAACCCCAAACGCCTGCGCGACTGGCTGTCCGTACCCAAAGAGAACGGCTACGAGAGCCTGCATACTACCGTACTCGGACCCGACGACCGATGGGTCGAGGTGCAGATACGTACCAGACGTATGGACGAGGTGGCGGAGAAAGGCGTGGCGGCACACTGGGCATACAAGGGCGTAAAAGGTAACATCCTGACCAACAAACAATATGTCTATGTCTTTACACCCACGGGCGACCTGCGGCGTCTGCCTGCCGACTCTACGGTACTCGATTTTGCCTATAGCATCCACTCTGATGTGGGAGACCACTGCGTGGGAGGGCGTATCCGCAACCAGAACGTGTCTATTCGGCAGAAATTGCAGAACGGCGACCAAATAGAAATTCTCACCTCGCCCAACCAGAAACCGAATGCCGACTGGCTCAATTTCGTACAATCCACCAAAGCGAAAAACAAGATTCGTCAGTCGCTCAAAGAGATTGAGTACAAGGACGCTGCCGAGGGCAAAGAACTCCTCGAAAGACGTTTCCGCAACTGGAAACTGGAATATACCGAGGCGGACATCTCCCGTCTGGCAAGCAAACTCGGATACAAGGCAGTGAGCGACCTCTATCAGTCTATCGCGCAAGGCAAAGAGGATGTCCTGCAACTGCGTGATGTGTTCCTTTCGTTGGACGCAGCATCCGCACCGCACCATACGGAACCCAAACCCGAGTATGTACCCAAAGAACAGCAGACGGGTCTGGCAATAGAAGTGGATATGAACGTCAAGAACGTCGATTACCACCTGTCCAAGTGCTGCAATCCGCAACCGGGAGACCCCATCTTCGGCTTTATCAGCGTTACGAAAGGCATACGTATCCACCGCTGCGACTGCCCCAATGCCGACAATATCCGCGAACGCTACCCCTATCGCATGATTCCCGCACGCTGGGCAAAGAAATAATGAATGATGAATTACGAATAATGAATTTTGAATGTTGAATGTCGAGAGCATAGCATCTCCAACTATTCATTTTAATTCTTCGTTCTTCGTTCTTTATTCTTTGTTATTCCATCAGGTCTTCTGTTATCTGGTTGAGAATATGCAAACCCGACAGGGTGGCTGCTACTCGCTTGTCTGGCGTGAGACGCAGCAAATGACGTTCAAAGTAGGGAGTAAGCAACGCCGGATTGTGCAGGAAAGAATAGGGAACGCCGTCTGCAGTACGGAGCCCTAACATAATCCGCTCGTTATACCGGTCGGTCGCTGACAGGTGTTCCGTTTCGCGCACCAATCTATGGTCTTGCACACCTTTTATATAGGTGTTAAGGTCATCGGGGGTCCATGAGCGGTCAGTGCCGTTGTACGAATGTGCCCCTGCGCCCAAACCGGTATAGGGCGTGTCGTTCCAATAACTGCTGTTATGCCGTGAACGCCTGCCGGGGAGTGCGAAATTAGACACCTCGTAATGCTCAAACCCCGCTTCTTCAAGACGTTGGACGATATAGTCATACATCGCATTTTCTGTGTCCTCGTCTGTTTCCTCCACTTCGCCGCGGGCTAACATCCCGCTCAGCGGTGTACCCTCTTCAAACGTCAGACAGTAGGTGGATATGTGCTGCACACCCAATCGCAGTGCCTCCTCCACATCTTTCTTTACAGCATCCAATTGTTCTTTGTTCTTAGTTCTTTGTTCTTTGTCCGCAGGTAACCCGTATATGAGGTCTATGGATATATTGTCAAATCCTGCGGCTTGTACGGTACATACCGCTGTGCGGGCTTGCTCTGCCGTGTGGCGTCTGCCAATCCGGCGGAGCAGAGTGTTGTCAAACGATTGGATGCCGATAGAAAGCCGGTTGATGCCCATCGTGCGCCACGCAGCGGCTTTCTCCGGTGTTATATCGCCGGGGTTGCACTCCAAGGTGATTTCCACGGCTTGCAATACGGGCAGTGCGGAAAGCAGGCGGTACAAGTCGTTGGTTTCCAATAGACTGGGTGTGCCTCCGCCTAAATAGATGGTGTCTATCACCCCCGTCTGTCGCGCTTCTGCGGAGCGGGCGTGCCATTCCTCTATCAAGGCATCGACATACTCTGCCCGGCGACCAAGTTGCGTGGTCGAAAAGAAATCGCAATAGAGACATCTGCTCTTGCAAAACGGGATATGTATATATAATCCTGCCATAATATCTTTTTGATGTGCAAAGGTACGCATAATTTTCCATATACCCAATCCTACATTGATAAACTACAGACATCACAGGGCAATCGCATCAAACATGGACGATTTTATGCTTCAATTATGGTGTAGCACTAAATTTTATTCTGTAAATCGCATTGCCGGGGACGCGGACGCCCTCGTCCGCAGACAATTTGGCGCAAACTGAATGAATCTGCAACGTTTATGGAGACGACGCATCCCGCAGCGTCAGGTTACGAATAACATTCTGTATAGAAAATAGCATAACGCTACACTTATTCTTTCAAAATTATACTAATCAATAGTTCGTTAAAAAACGA
>DGIN01000021.1 GCA_002387325.1 Bacteroidales bacterium UBA4621
GAATTTGTTTTTACTCCATTAATGCCCATTAAAAATCCATTAAAAGGACATCATCGGGCATTTAAGTCTCCGTTAATTGCCGTTAATTTATCGTTAATTTTATTTGATAACTTTTTTGCCGTTGAGGATATAGGTACCGGAAGGAAGAGTAGCAAAATCCGTGCCGACGTAAGCACCGAGGAGGGTGTAGATACGATTGTCGGGTTCAACAACAGCGGTATTGACGGCAGTCGGGTTCTCGGGCTCCGACGTCTTCGGGTGGATAGTAATGCTCCTTACATAAATACGCTGACCGACAGTGGTTTGATTGATACGAACAGACGTAACTGTGCCTGCGGGTTTCCATACGCATTTCTCAAACTCTTTATTGCCTGCAGAAAGAGCAAAAGCAGCGGTATCCGTAAGTAGCACGTTGATTGCCTTGAAGCCGTCCTTGCCTTCCTCTGCATTATACATAGCAGCAGAGATAACGATTGAATCCACCTCGGTAGGATTAGCCAAAGTAAAACCGATAAAACCGGCTTTCGGAGTTTTAGCAGTACCTGAAGTTCCGAATTTTGCACCACAATTTTCGCGTGCGGCATAGATAGCATCGCGCGTATCAATAGAGGCTACTTTATCGGTTCCTCCGAATATATTGGCGATATATTCCTCGGGGGTATTGCCTTTGGAATAAATACTACCTGCATCTTTGGAAGCATCTGTATTTTCCACAAAATACAATGTGTACGACCGGGCGAAAGCCACTGAAGACAGCAGCACGGCTGCCATAGAAAGAAAAAGTTTTTTCATGTTGTTATTGTTTTTACAGGGTTATTTGAATCGTTTTTGCGGGAGGGGCACACCGAAAAGGGTGTATTTGTTGCCTGCGCGGAGGATATAGACCTGCCCGTTCTCGATGATTTTGGTAGCGGGCGATGTCGTAACCGTTTGCTCTACGGCATCGGGCAGGCGATGACGACCATAGAAGGTCAGTACCAACTGCGGGGCTGTTTTGCCCTCGCGGGAAAAGAACGATACCGCATCGTCGGTCTTGGTGAGCGCATGCAGTTTGAACGACGGCTGCCCGGCGTGGTCGAGTACCCAGCGGGTAACATCAAACGTATAGGTGCTGTCCGCCACGAAGGCTTGTTTATAGGACGCAAGGCGGTTGTAGGTGCTTTTCCACGACGCATTGGCAGCCCGCTGCGCACCCGTAAGGGACTCCGTCCACGACGGGTCTTCCACGCCCGAGACAAGCAGGTTGTGCGGTTTGCCGTCGGTAGCGGCACACGCAAGGCGCAACTCGGCATTTTTGAGGAATGGCATCAGGGCAGCAGCCTGCGAGAGGTCGAAACGCAGGAAAGCCTCACGGCGTTGGTTCTCGGTGCCGTAATAGCGCACGAGAAGGGTCTGCTCCGTGCCGTGGGTATCCCGTTGGTTAGCACCAAGCGTAACATAGGTATCCGCTACGGGTGCAAAAGGACACTCGGTAAGAACGGTTTCCTGCGGGCAGCGGGTGGTGCCGTCGAAGAAATCAATGAGACGATAGACCTGCGAATTGAGTTCGGCGGTATATGGCGTCATATCGGTATATTCCTCGCGAGTGGCAGAGACGAGCCCTTTGTTGGAGTCATTGTTGTCCATAAAGCGGAAATACTGCCAGCCGATGAAACAGGGGTTCTTCAATAGTTGCAGGCAGGTATTCTGATACCATCGACCACGGTCAGTCTGACTATTGACATACCAACCTGCGCCCTCCTGTGTGCCGGACTTGTAATGCACATCCTTGGTATAGAACTCAGTAACGAGACAGGGGTGGTCGTTGGTCCATGAGGTTTTGGCAATCTGGTCGTTTGGGCAGAAATAGTCGTAGAAATTGACTGACGTAACATCGCAGTACTTGTGCGACATATCCACCACCCCCTGAATGCTCCGCGGCACCCCATGGAGACGGCTGCCGAGAACCATGTGATTCGGGTCCGCTGCATGGATAGCACCTGCCACTACGCTGTAATACCGCTCCGCAAGATAGGTAGCATATGCCTCTTTCTGCGCCTCTGTGGGTGCGGACAAGTCCACTCCGTTGCGTGCCGCCCATACAACGGTGCTGTCGTAGGTAGGGTCGCCCGCAGAAAGCGAGGAGACAACGAGTTCCAACTGGCGGATATTGAACGGCAGTTCGTTGTCGGTAAAATACCCAAGCAGGTCGCGCTCGTTGCTGTACTGCGAGAAATTGCTTTTGGCTTGCGTATAGCAGAAAGTCTCGAACTGAGGGTCAAGCACCAGCAGATAATTGGCGGCTTTGTTCTGCACCTCTTTGGGTGTGTCGTAGTAGTCGGGGCGCTCCTTGCGGTAGTTGACATAGAAATTGTACCGCCGCGTATAGGACATCTGCCCATAGTTCCAGAGGTTGTTGCTGTTCTTGGTCTGCGACTCGGAGGCGATAAAATTGCCCGTTCCGTTGAAGCCGTTGCGGCGCAAGACATCATAATCGTCTTGCAGGGCATTGGCATCCAGGCTCGTAACCGCCATATTGATGCCCGCATAACCGTCCGGGTCGATGAGCCACCAGCGGTTGTCGATCTTCTCCACATGGTAGAACCCCGTAGAGTCGGCGCGAAGGTATGCGCATGCACCTGTGCGGGTATAGTCGGAAGCGGTATTCTCCGCCGGAGTGTAGCCGCCGAGCGTAGAGACCAGATCTATCTTGTAACAGCCCCACCCACCATTGTATGAACTCTTGGCATTAATCGTAGCGGCAGAGAGCGTCCCTGCCACTACGATGATACCGAATAACGAAAGTATGCGCTTTTTCATAATGCTTTGAAACAAATACACGAAAAAATCAATCAAAAATTATTCAAGCAGGCAAGTTCTTTTGGCGACGCAGGATGCTTTGCCTCCATATTGTTCCTGTTTTTCGCAGGCGAGGCGCCCGCGTCCCCGGAGATGCTGCTTACAACTCTGTACCGAGGACGGTATATGTTGCGTTGCCGCGGCGGATAACGAGTTGACCGTTTTCGATTGATTTAACGGCTTTTGCCTCGGCACGGGTGTTATCCAGAGCGGTCTGTTTGCCGATTA
>DGIN01000082.1:0-2112 GCA_002387325.1 Bacteroidales bacterium UBA4621
CTCCTCCGCGAGGTTACCCGCCAACGTACCCGTCGGCTCAACAGAGCGGTATGGATAGAGGGAGTATGCGCTCTGTTTGTTGTCATCTTCGGCAACTCGGTCTTTTGGGGATTGGACTGCTCATGGTGGTTTATCGGCGGCACAACCGTGATGATGATTGTCTGCTTTCTGGCAACGCTGCTGCCGTTCCGCCGTGTGAAGGAAAACGAGATTATGCAGGGCGACCTGCTCACCGTAGCCAAACAAGTGCGCCGGCTGCGCCAACTGTATAAAAACTGGATATGGATAGGATTATCTATGGCTTCCGTATGGTTTATATGGTTTTTGGCAGAGTTGTACATACATCACACCGATGACCTGACTTTTGTTATCTGTATTGCAGTCGGTGCAATAGCAGGTGGCATCGTGGGCGGAATTATCGGCAACCGGCAGAACAAACAGTACATCCGCGAGATGGACGAAATAATCGGTCAGATAGAGCAACAATAAAAACAAGTGGTATTATAACGAAAGAAAGAGACTGTCTTGCAAAGTGAAGGCAGTCTCTTTTTTTGTATTGATTTACGCCGGATATTACAGTTTGCGTATGCGCCACTCGTTGGGATAGAGATTATTGAGGCGCGAGCCGACGTTCTTGGCAAAACCGAGCGGGATACCCTCATACGTCAGCAGTACCACCCCGACGGGCAGATTGGAAAGATCGAAAGCGAGTGCTTCCGTGCGGAGGTACCCCAATGCCTGCTCGAGGTTGAGTGCGAGTTGCGGGAAAGCCTCTTTCCGGAAATCTTTAGCCATACTGAGGCTATGCTGCGGGACGATGCCTTTGCCCCGCTCCTCGCCCAAGCCGAAGCCTGTGGAGATACAGGTGAACTGCGCCGCAAAACAGTCTATCAAGTCCTTGTATTTGGCAGGATAAGCCGTGGTGAAACGATCGTTCTGACGTATAGCCCAATGCTCAGGGTGCTGCAGCCATGCACGCATCTCTTTTTCATACGTAACGGGTGCAGATGCAGCACGTTTGGGAGATTTCACTTTGAACGGAACAAAATCCGCTGCGTGTTTGCGCAAAGCGCAGATATAGAATCCCTCGCTCTTGGTGCGATGAGGGTAGAAATGATAGCCGAAAGTGCTTTCGGTAATTCCCCAAGCGGGGTCGTGCTGCAAAGGCAGGACTTCCGCTCCGAGTTCAGCGGCTATCCATTGTACATTCCGCTCGTTCTCCAAAGTGTTGAAAGTGCAAGTGGAATAGATGAGTATTCCGCCGGGTTTGAGCGCATCCCATACATCGGAAAGGATAGTGCGTTGCCGCTCGGCACACATCCTTACGTTCTGCAGACTCCATTCCTCGCGGGCGTTTCTGTCCTTGCGGAACATTCCTTCTCCCGAGCATGGGGCGTCCACCAATATACAATCGAACAGATTGACGCAGCGTTCGCCATATTCGGCAGGTGTGTTGTAGGTAACGACCGTATTGCCGTTGCCCCATTTCTGTATGTTCTCCGAGAGGACAAACACCCGTTGGCGCACGACCTCGTTGCTCAGGAGGAGTCCCTCGTTGCCGAGGTATTCGCTGACAAGCGTTGATTTGCCGCCCGGAGCCGCACATAAATCCAGGACGATGCTGTTGCGGCTGACATACTGTTCGAGTGCCTGCTGCACAAACATTGACGCCGCCTCCTGCACATAGTAGCAGCCCGCATGGAAGAGCGGGTCGAGGGTAAACTGCGGACGGGCGGAGAGATAGTAGCCATCCAAATGCCACGGCACCTCCTCGGTGTCGCAGTCAAACGTCAGCATGTCCATTTTGCTATTGAGCCTGATACTCGTGGGGGGTTCTGTTTCCAAGGCACGGAACAGGTCGTCCGCCTCCGTCCCCAACTGCCGGCGCATACTATCTATGAAATCGATTGGCAACATATGCATTCCTCCCAAACCAAATTGAGGTGCAAAGGTAGTTATTTTTTTGAATATACACAAGAAGGATGGCAGGAACATTGCAAGGCAATCATATCAAAGCAATGTTTATACAGTTTACACTATATTTTTATGCAGTTTATACAGTATCAAAAGTGCATAAAGTGCATAAAAGGCAGGCTTATCGTATCGAAAAAA